>NZ_MUNH01000305.1:0-12368 GCF_002154615.1 Streptomyces recifensis | reverse complement strand
TTCCAGGATGAGCCCGGCGCACGGGACGGGCCGGGAGGCGCGGTGGGCGCAGGGCTCCAGACTGCTGTAGACGGTGGCGCCGGGCAGGCGTGGGTCGGCCGGGTCCAGCTTGGCGAGCGCGGCCTCCTCGGCGTGGACCACCGGGTCGCCGCCCTCGCGGGAGTGGCCGCGCGCCAGCTCGGTGCCGTCCGCCGCGACGATCACCGCGCCGACGCTGAAGGCGGTGTCGGAGGGCGGGCAGAGCGCGGCCAGCTCGCAGGCGGCGCGCAGCCAGTGCCGGTCGGCGGCGGTCTCCAGCGGGCCGGTGCCGGGGGCGGTGGGCTCGTACCGCATCAGGACGACGTCCTCGATCCGCCGGGTGTCGGTCAGCCGCAGCCGGCCGCCCTGGTACGCGCCGGGGCCGAAGAGGCGGGGGGCGGCCGGGTCGCCGACGAAGAGCGGGGCGAGGACGAGCTGGAGTTCGTCGGCGAGGCCCTGCTGGAGGAGCTGGGTGTGCACGGCGCCGCCGCCCTCCACCATCAGCCGGCGCACCCCGCGCACGTCGTGCAGGTGCGCGAGCAGCGCCCGCCAGTCGAGGGCGGCGCCGAGCGGGACCACGTCCGCGGTGTCCCCGAGGAGGGCCGTGGCCCGCTTCGCCCCCGCATCGGTGGTGTAGAGGAGCTTCTCGCCGCCGGTGTGCCAGAAGTTGGCGGCCGGGTCGAGATCGCCGGACCCGGAGACGGTCACCTTCAGCGGGTACTCCGCCCGCCCCTCGGCCACCCGCGCAGCGCGCCGCTCGGGCGAGTTGACCAGGAGCCGGGGGTTGTCGGCGCGGATGGTCCCGGCACCGACGAGGATCGCGTCCACCGAGGCCCGCACCTCGTCCACCCGGTCGAAGTCCGCGGGGCTGGAGAGCAGCAGCCGCTCGGGGCCGGTGTCGTCCAGGTATCCGTCGAGCGAGACGGCGGCGGACAGCAGGACGTGGGGGAAGGGCATCGACGCGCTCTCCGGACTCTCGGCTCTACGGACTCTGGGCTCCACGGGCGGGCACTCCCTTTGTACTCCGTACCGGTGGGCACCCCGCGCGGGCGGGGATGAGTACGGCTACTCATCCCCGCCCGCGCGGCCCGGCCCCACTGTGGGATCACCGAACCGAAGGAGATCTCGATGCCGCACGCCATCCGCCCACGCCGCCTCTTCACCCTCGCCACCGGCAACTGGCTCTCGCGGGGCTATCTCGCGGTGCTCGCCGTCTCCGTGGTGGCCATGTTCGCCTTCCCGGACAGCGAAGTGGGCCTGGACCCGATGATGCTCACGGCGCCGCTCTCCTTCCTGGGCATGGCCTTCCCCTTCGGTCCCGGCACCGAGGGGAGCCTGCCGGTGGAGGTACTGGCCACCGGGTTCTGGGTGGGGCTGCTCCTGCTGGGCGCCCTCGGGAACGCCGCGGCGCTCGGCGCCCTCGCCTCCAGATCCGCCGACGCGCCTTCCCGGCATCGGATGCGGGCCCTGCTGACGCCCGCCGTGGACAACTGGCTTTCGCGCGGATACCTCGCGGTGGTCGCGGCGGCGCTCGGGGTCTTCCTCTACGCCGTGTGCCTGTCGCCCGACCCCGGTTTCGCCGGGATCTGGCCGCTCATGGCCACGGCACCGCTCAGCATCGTCGCCATCACGCTGTCCGGGCCCATGGGGGGCGGCTCGCTGAGCCTGGTGGTCTTCACCGTCGGTACCGCTCTGGCCGGGCTCTGCAACGCCGTGCTGCTCGGCCGGCTCGCGCGTGCCCTGCGGCGCTGAAACCCAGCTCCAGGTATGGACCAGGGAAAAAACTGTATAAGCCAACGGATGGCATGACCTCATCAGCTACGGTGCCCCTTTGGCCATCTTCTTCACCAAGTCCCCCTGGGGAGGGGGGAGTCGTGAAGGCTCCGGCGGCCAGTCACCTCAGGGAAGGGCACCAGAACCGGTATGAGAGCACGTTGGTGGGGGACGGGCGCGGTCGTCGCGGCGGCCGTGTGCGGGACGTTGGTCGTCCAGGGGGTGAGCGGCGGGGACTCCGGGCACGACGGGAAGACCGCCGCCCCGGTACGGGACCGGGTGTGGTCGGCCGCGCTGGACGTGCGGGGGGACGGCACCGGGGCGACGCTCGCCCGGCGGGACGCCAAGCCGTTCAGCATGCTCGGCGTGAGCTGGGAGAAACCTTCCGCCAGGCTGGCCGGCAAGGTCGAGGTGCGGTCGCGGGCCGTGGGGTCCGGGAAGTGGTCGGACTGGCTGCTGCTGGACAGCGACCGGGGCGCCGGCGAGCAGAAGGCCGCACGCGGCGGCACCGAGCCCGCGTGGGTCGGGCTGTCGGACGGTGTCGAGGCGCGGATCAACGGCAAGGCCACCGCGAAGCTGCCCGCCGGGCTCCGGCTCGACATGATCACGGCGGCCGGGAAGAGCACCGGCGGTGACGCCGAGCCCGCGGCCTACGTCGCGGACGGGCCGGACGACACCGGGGAGCCGGTCGCCACCGACACCCCCACCCCGACGTCCGAGCCGACCGACGTCACCACGACGGACCCCGCCCCGCCGGAGGAGACGACCGCCGAGCCGTCGCCCGGTGAATCCTCGACGGAGCCTCCCACCGACTCCCCCTCGGCGTCCGAGAGCACCGGGAGCACCGGGAGCACCGGACCCACCGACTCGGCGCCGCCCTCGGACTCCGCCACGCCCTCGCCCTCCCTGTCCGTCCCGACCGCGCCGCGCTCCACGGTTCCCCGGCCGCCGATCACCCCGCGCTCGGGGTGGCAGGCCGACGAGTCCATCAGCCCCGAGGCGCCGACGTACATCGACGGCAGGATCAAGGCGGTGGTGGTCCACCACACCGCCTCGACCAACGACTACACCTGCGCCGAGGCCCCGTCGATCATCAACGCGGTCTACACGTACGACGTGACCGGGCTCGGCTGGAAGGACCTCGGCTACAACTTCGTCGTCGACAAGTGCGGGACGATCTACGAGGGCCGCAAGGGCGGGGTCGACCTGCCGGTGGTGGGCGCGCACGCGTACGGCTTCAACTCGCAGACGACCGGCATCGCGGTCCTCGGCACGTACGTCGACTCGCCGCCCCCGATGGCCGCGATGGCCTCGGTGGCACGTCTCGCCGCGTGGAAGCTGGGCCAGTACGGGGTACAGCCGGACGCGACGGTCACCCTCACCACCGCGCTCAGCGGGCAGAACCTCGCGGGGCGGACCTGGGAGCCGGGCGAGGAGATGACGCTCCCCGCGATCCACGGCCACCGGGACGGATACAACACGTTGTGCCCCGGTGACGCCTTCTACGCCGCGCTCGGAACCGTCCGCACGCTCGCCGCGGGCCCCGTCACGGGCCTCACCCTCGGCACGGTCACCGGTACGGGCACGGTCGGGACGACCCCGTACACCAACGGCCCGCTCACGGTGAGCTGGTCCACGACGACACCGGCGTCGCTGATCTCGTCGTTCCGGGTCCTGGTCGACGGCAGGACGGCGGCGACGGTCGCCGGTTCGGCCACCTCCGCCAAGCTGACGCTGCCGGCGGGGACGCACAAGGTGCAGGTCGAGGCGGTGCACCAGTCGGGCCGTACGGCCACCAGCGCGGCGCGGACGGTCGTCGCCGACACCACCGCGCCCACCTTCACCACCAAGCCGAACCTCTCGCTGCGGACCGGCACGGTCAACACCACCGCCGTCCCGCTCACCCTCGGCTGGAAGGCCGCGGACAACGTCTCGCTGAAGGAGACCCGCCTCACCGCCCCGTTCGCCCGGACCTACGGCCCGACGGTCACCAGCGCGGCCCAGACCGCCAAGTCCGGTGCGGCGACGGCCTGGACGCTGCGGGCCTACGACACCCTCGGCAACTCCGCGAGCGCCTCCGTGTCGGGCACCCCGGTGATCCTCCAGGAGACCTCGGCGACCAGGTCCGGCAGCTGGACCACCAAGTCCTCCACCAGCTACCTGGGCGGCAAGTCCCTCGGCAGCAGCACCAAGAACGCCTCACTGACCTGGACCTTCACGGGACGCTCGGTCGCGTGGGTGGTCTCCCGCGCGTCGACCTCCGGCCAGGCGGACATCTACGTGGACGGCACCAGGCTCACCACCGCCGACCTGAAGTCCTCGGCCACGGCCTACCGCAACGCCCTGTGGACCAGGACCTGGCCGACGAGCGCGAAGCACACCCTGAAGATCGTGGTCCGTGCCACGACCGGCCGCCCGGCCGTCACGACGGACGGGATCGTGTACCTGAAGTAGGCCGCCGCCCGAGGGCCCGCCGAAGCCGGCGGGCCCGCTCGCTTCAGGCGTCGGCTGACGGGCCGAGCGACGCTCCGGCACGGCGGTACTCGGCGTTGATCCGCTGGGCTTCCTCGAGCTGGTCCTCGAGGATGATGATCCGGCACGCGGCCTCGATCGGCGTGCCCTGGTCCACGAGTTCCCGCGCGCGCGCCGCGATCCGCAGTTGATAGCGGGAGTAACGGCGGTGTCCGCCCCCGGAGCGCAGGGGTGTGATCAGTCGGGCTTCGCCGAGGGCACGGAGGAAACCGGGCGTGGTGCCGATCAGTTCGGCGGCCCGGCCCATCGTGTAGGCGGGGTAATCGTCGTCGTCGAGACGGCCCAGCGACTCGTCTGCTGTCATCTCACCTCTCTGTGGAACGCGTGGAGGGGCCTTGGTGCCGTACGGCACCAAGGCCCCGAAGGAACTGCAACCATCTGCCGACCCTAATACCGCGTCGGCCTTCTGTGTCCGCACAGCCGCCCGATACGCCGACGGGGGTGCGGGGATCGCGGATGCGTGACCGGAGACCACCTGCCTATCGATGTCCTGCGGTACCCGGACTCACGTCTGCCGGTCCGGGCGATCCTGATGGCGCTCGACTCCTCCGTTCTTCCCTCTGAACCGATCGCTTGTCACACCTGTGCTGCTGCCCGGCAGTTCGTGTCTGCCGGGCCTTGATCGATCTCGGCTACGAGAGAAACCGTAGCCAAGCACACCTCGAATGTCTACTTCGGCGGCGATAGATTTTCGCGTGTCCGACGGAGAGGTATCCGCTTCCGGTGGTCTCCGCGACGGCCCCCGCCACCCGGTTGGGCCCGACGCATAGAATCCGACGTCATGCCGAAGCCTGACGAGCTGATCGTTGACATCGCCGCCCTCGTGGAGTCCGGGCAGAGCAACCAGATGTCTCTCACCGTGGTCACCAGTGGTGCTGTCATCACCGGTCGACTGGCCCCCGAAGCCATGTGGCGGCGGAGGGTGTCCGAAGTGCTGCGGGATTCCACCCATCTGGGCGAGTTCTGCGCCGTCTTCGACGCCCCCGCCAAACGCGACGGGACCCCCACGCACCTTCACTTCCACGTCGCCCGCATCCTCCAGGGCACCGTGGGCATCCCGATGACGGGCGGGATGTACCGCGTCGCGATCGAGGACGTCACCGCCTGGACGATGGGTGACTTCAGCTACTCCGACAACTGACCCACTGACCCGCCCCCGTGCCGGGAACGGCACATGACGCGGAGAGGGCCCGACCGGCGCGTGCCGGTCGGGCCCTCAGTGCTCCCGTACTGCTCCGTACTGCTCCGCCGGGCTCGCGCCCGTCCCGCCGGTCAGCCGGTCAGGGAGGTGCCGAGCATCGCGGACGCCCGCTCCAGCGGGGTCTCGGCGGGCGCGGGGACGGCCTCGGGAGCCGTACGGCAGGTGAAGCCCAGCCGGGCCATGGCCCGCAGCACCTCACCGGCACTGAAATCGCGGCGGTCCTGACGGGTGACGACCTCGCCCACCTGCTTGGCGGGGTAGTGACGGCGGCCGATGATCACCGACTCGGCGGTGACCGGCTCGGGCTTGACGCCCTTCATCGATTCCAGCACGCCGTTCTTGGTCAGCTCGAACGGGAAACGTGCGATGACACAGCGCATGATGCCTCACAGGGAGAAGGGAAGACGGGGCGGACCTCGGGGACGTGGTGCGGAACCAGGGTCCTACGCCGCCGTGCCGTCGGTCGACTGCCGTCCGGGCGCGCGGCGGGCCGCCGGGACCGGGCGGCGCCGGCCGCGTGCGGGGGACCTGCGCTTCTTCGGGCGTTCGGCCACCGGCGCGGTGATGACGACCGGGATGCCGGAGGGGGCCTGAGCACCGGTGATGCGGTTCAGTGCCTCGTCACCCGAGCGGACCTGGGTGGTCTGGGGCCGGATTCCGGCGTCCGACATGAGGCGGGTCATGCCGCGGCGCTGGCTCGGGGTCACCAGGGTGACGACACTGCCGGACTCCCCCGCACGGGCGGTCCTGCCGCCGCGGTGCAGGTAGTCCTTGTGGTCGGTCGGCGGATCGACGTTGACGACGAGGTCGAGGTTGTCGACGTGGATGCCGCGTGCCGCGACATTGGTCGCCACCAGCACGTTGACGTGGCCCGTCTTGAACTGCGCCAGGGTCCGGGTGCGCTGCGGCTGCGACTTCCCGCCGTGCAGGGCCGCGGCCCGTACCCCGCTGTTCAGCAGGTGCTCGGTGAGGCGGTCGACGGCGTGCTTGGTGTCGAGGAACATGATCACGCGGCCGTCGCGGGCGGCGATCCGGGTGGTGGCCTCGTGCTTGTCGGCGCCGTGGACGTGCAGCACGTGGTGCTCCATCGTGGTGACCGCGCCGGCCGAGGGGTCGACCGAGTGCACCACGGGGTCGCTGAGGTAGCGGCGCACCAGCAGGTCGACGTTGCGGTCCAGGGTCGCGGAGAACAGCATGCGCTGGCCCTCCGGGCGTACCTGGTCGAGCAGGGCCGTGACCTGCGGCATGAACCCCATGTCGGCCATCTGGTCGGCCTCGTCGAGGACGGTCACCGAGACCTGGTCCAGCCGGCATTCGCCGCGATCGATGAGGTCCTTGAGGCGTCCCGGTGTGGCGACGACGACCTCGGCGCCCGCGCGCAGCGCGCTCGCCTGCCGCCCGATCGACATGCCGCCCACGACCGTGGCCAGCCGCAGCTTCACCGAGCGGGCGTACGGCGCGAGCGCGTCGGTGACCTGCTGCGCCAGCTCACGCGTCGGCACGAGGACCAGCCCGAGCGGTTGCCGGGCCTCGGCACGCCGCCCGGCCGTACGGGCCAGCAGCGCGAGCCCGAAGGCGAGCGTCTTGCCGGAGCCGGTGCGGCCCCGGCCCAACACGTCCCGGCCCGCCAGGGAGTTCGGCAGGGTCGCGGCCTGGATCGGGAACGGCACGGTCACGCCCTGCGCGCCGAGCTCGGCCAGCAGCTCCCCCGGCATGTCGAGATCGGCGAAACTCTCCACGCCGGGAAGCGCGGGAGTCGTCGTCCTGGGGAGCGCGAACTCTCCCTGGATCGCGGGGGTCCGGCGGCCGGAATTTCCGTGGCGGGTGCGGGTGAAGCGGTCGTTCGTACGTGTGCGGTTCATGCGGAACCTTCCTCGATGCGGCACATCTCAAGGAATTCCCGCAGCATTGGGCCGCACGGGTAATTGCAAGAATGAGCCGGTGGAGCGCAGCGGTGGAACACTGCGGAAAATGCGGGCAGCCGGGGCCCGCACCCCGAAGGATGCGGGCCCCGGCTGCACAGTGCGCGTGAGCGTCAGGCGACGACGATGTTCTCGGCCGTCGGGCCCTTCTGGCCCTGCGCGATGTCGAAGGACACCTTCTGGCCCTCGAGCAGCTCACGGAAGCCCTGAGCGGCGATGTTGGAGTAGTGGGCGAAGACGTCGGCGCCGCCGCCGTCCTGCTCGATGAAGCCGAAGCCCTTTTCCGCGTTGAACCACTTCACGGTGCCAGTAGCCATGTCAATTCTCCTTCGGGGCAGTGCATCGCGGTACGCACTGTACGAACCGCGTGTCGCCGCGATGATTACCCCGCCCGGAAAAGACCGGAAATAAAACTTCGGGAACCACAACTGCAACTGAGATCGACGGTAGCACGCTTCAGCGGCCGGTGTCGGGTGAAAAATGCCACCGCGGCCATTGCGGTAAATAACCTGTCGGCGCGTTCCATTGAAAACTCAGTTCGCGAGAACAGCTATTGATTCACCGGGAGCACAAGGTTTCGAGCCGGGCGCCGGAGGGGCGACCCGCGGCCCGGTACCGGGCAAAACGGACACGCCCCCGGCTCAACGGATCGTCGAGCCGGGGGCGTTCGCGTAGGCCCTGTGGGACTCGAACCCACAACCAATGGATTAAAAGTCCACTGCTCTGCCAATTGAGCTAAGGGCCCGGGGCGGTGTTGCCTGTCCGAGCATAGCTGGCGGTGGCCGTGTCTCCGATCGGGTATCGGGGACACGGCCGCGTCGGTCAGTCGCGAAGGAACCAGTGGCGGGCCGAGACGAGCCACCAGGTGGCCGCGAAGCCGAGGACGACGAGGACGGCGACCGGGGCGTAGTTGAAGGTCTCCCAGGTGACCGGAGAGACCTGGGGCAGCATGAAGAGCACCGTGATCAGGACGACCCAGACGACCGAGACCACGCCGACAGGGAGCGACCAGCGGCCCAGATGCCACGGCCCCCGCTGGAAGTCCGCGCCCTTGCGGACACGCAGCAGCGTCGGGATGACGTAGGCGATGTAGAGCCCGATCACCGCGATGGACGTCACGGCCGCGTACGCCGTCGAGTTGATGAGGTACGGCAGGCCGAGGACGAGCGCGCCCAGGGCGGCCAGCCAGACCGCCGCGACCGGGGTCCGGGTGCGCGGGCTGACCGTGTGCCACACGCGCGAGAAGGGGAGCGCGCCGTCCCGCGAGAAGGCGTAGATCATGCGGCTGTTGGCCGTCACCGAGGCCATCCCGCAGAAGAGCTGGGCGCCGATCACCACCAGCAGGAGCAGCTTGCCGGTCGTGGCACCGAGCGCGTCCAGAAGGATCTGCGCCGGGGGCGCGCCGGTCGGGGAGTCGAGCGCGCCGTCGTAGGACTGGATGGCGAAGGTGAAACCCAGCAGCAGGACGAAGCCCGCGATCCAGGAGGTCCAGATGGAGCGGACGATGCCCTTCGGGCCGGCGGTCGCCGCGTCGTGGGTCTCCTCGGTCATGTGGGCGGAGGCGTCGTAACCGGTGAAGGTGTACTGCGCCATGAGGAGCCCGAGCAGCACCACGTAGAACCCGCTGCCCCAGCCCGTCCCGTTGACGAAGTGGGTGAAGACGAAGGACGCCGACTGGTGGTGGTCGGGCAGGAAGGCCAGCGCGCCGACGATGACCGCGACCCCGCCCACGTGCCACCACACGCTCACGCTGTTCAGCAGGGCGACGATGCGCACCCCGAAGGTGTTCAGCAGCCCGTGCAGCAGCAGGATCGCCGCGAAGAGCAGGACCGTACGGCCGGGCGACACCCGGAAGCCGAACTGGAGGTTCAGCCAGGCCCCGAGGAAGGACGCCGCGCCGAAGTCGATGCCCGCCGTCACCGCCACCTGGCCGAGCACGTTGAACCAGCCGGTGAACCACGCCCAGGCCGCCGCCGAGCGCGGGGGAGCGAGCCGGTGCGCCCAGAAGTACAGCCCGGCCGAGGTCGGGTAGGCGGAACAGATCTCGGCCATCGACAGGCCGACGAACAGCGTCATCAGGCCGACGGCGACCCATCCCCAGGTGATCACGGCGGGCCCGCCCGTCACCATGCCGAACAGGTACAGCGTGAGGCAGCCGGACAGCACCGAGATGATCGTGAAGGAGACGGCGTAGTTGGAGAACGCCGACATCCGGCGGGCCAGGACCTGGGTGTAGCCGAGCTGGGCGAGCCGCTCCTCGTCGGACAGGGCCGACTCGGCTCTCGCTTGCGTGTCGTCTGTCATGACCCCAGCAATTCCCTGAGGGCCGACGTGACATGCGCCACGCGGCGGCCGAAAAGCACCGGGAAACCCGAAGGGCCCGTACGGAGATCCGTACGGGCCCTTCGTCGGCTCACTGGGCGTCAGCCGTTGCGCTTCCAGCGGGGCTTGTCGTCGCGCCGGCCGAAGGAGGACGAGCCGCCGGTGCCGCGGTGCTCGTCACGGCGGCCGTAGGGGCGCTCGTGGCCGCCGGAGCGGAAGCCCGGACGGTCGTCACGGCGCTCACGGTTGAACGGACGGTCGCTGCCCCGGTGACCGCCACGGTCGTCGCGGCGGAAGCCACCACGGTCGTCACGGCGCTCGAAGGAACGGCCACCGCGGTCGTCACGGCGCTCGAAACCCCGCTCGCCCCGGTCCTGGTTGAAGGAACGGCGCTCGCCACCGCGGTCGTCACGACGCTCGAAGGAACGGCGCTCCCCGCCACGGTCGTCGCGGCGCTCGAAGCCACGGCCACCACGGTCGTCACGGCGCTCGAAACCCCGCTCGCCCCGGTCCTGGTTGAAGGAACGGCGCTCGCCACCGCGGTCGTCACGACGCTCGAAGGAACGGCGCTCCCCGCCACGGTCGTCACGACGCTCGAAGCCACGGCCACCGCGGTCGTCACGGCGCTCGAAGCCACGGCCACCACGGTCGTCGCGGCGCTCGCCACGGTCGCGGTCGAAGGAACGGCGGCCCGCCGGGCGCTCGTCGCGCTCGGTCTCGCGGGCGGCCGGACGCTCGGCCTCGGCGGTCGCCTCGGCCACGGCCTGCTCGGCGGTCGCCTGGGCCTCGGCGACGGCGGCCTCCGGGTCCTCGCCGCGCTCGCGGGCGACCCGCGCCACCAGGCGGTCGGCCTCCTCGCGCAGCTCACCGGCGCGGCGCTGGGCACGCTCCAGCTCCTTGACCAGCCCGGCGACCTCGCGCTCGGCCTGCTGCGCGGCGTTGCCCGCGGACTCGGCCTGCACCTCGGTCATGGACCGGGCGCCGGTGATCTCGGCGACCTCGGGCTCGAAGGCGCCGGCCCCCTGGATGATGTGGCGCGCGGCGTCGACGCCCGCGTCCTCCATCAGCCGGAAGATCTGACGGCGCTGGTGCGGCAGGGACAGCGAGACGACGGTGCCGGAACGGCCCGCGCGGGCGGTACGGCCGGAGCGGTGCAGGTAGTCCTTGTGGTCGCCCGCCGGGTCGACGTTGAGGACCAGGTCGATGCCGTCGACGTGGATGCCGCGCGCGGCGACGTCGGTGGCGACGAGCGCGTTGACGTAGCCGTCCTTGAAGTCGGCCAGCGTCCGGGTACGGGCGCCCTGGGTCATGCCGCCGTGCAGCGCGTCGGCCTTCACGCCCGACTCGCGGAGCTGCTCGGCGATGCGGTCGGCACCGAGCTGGGTGCGGACGAAGATGATCGTGCGGCCCTTGCGGGAGGCGATCGCGGCGGTGACCGGCGCCTTGTCCTTGGGCTTCACGATGAGGATGTGGTGCGACATGGTCGTGACGTTGCCCTGGGCGCTGTCGACCTCGTGCGTGACCGGGTCGTTCAGGTAGCGCTTGACCAGCGTGGAGATCTCGTTCTCCATGGTCGCGGAGAACAGCATCCGCTGGCCGCCGGCCGGGACCTGGTCGAGCAGCTCGGTGACCTCGGGCAGGAAGCCCAGGTCGGACATCTGGTCGGCCTCGTCGAGGACCGCGATCTGGACGTCCTCCAGCGAGCAGGCGCCGCGGTTGATGATGTCGCGCAGGCGGCCCGGAGTGGCGACGAGGACGTCGACACCGCGCTCGAGGGCGTAGATCTGGTTGCCCATCGAGGTGCCGCCGCAGACGACCTTCATCTTCAGGCCGAGCACGTCGCCGTAGGGCTGGAGGGCGTCGGCGACCTGCATCGCCAGCTCGCGGGTCGGCGTCAGGATGACGGCGCGCGGGCGCTTCTTCTCGGTGCGGCCGCCGGCCAGCGTGGCCAGGGTGGGCAGACCGAAGGAGAGGGTCTTGCCGGAGCCGGTGCGGCCACGGCCGAGGATGTCCTTGCCGGCCAGGGCGTCCGGGATGGTCGCGGCCTGGATCGGGAAGGGGGTGGTGACACCGTTCTGGGCGAGCTTGCGCACGATGCCCTCGGGAAGACCGAGGTCGGCGAAGGTGAGCTCGGGGGTGGTGTCGGTGGTGTCGTCGGCCTCGACGACAGCGGTGACCTCGTTCGTCCCGTCGACGGGGGTGTCCCCGTCCTCGGGCGCGACGAACTGGTCAGTGCTGGAAACGGACATGCGAATGCGAAACCTTCCGGAGTCTCTCGGCACGCGCCCGTCAACTCCGTGATTCGCACAACACAACCGCCTCAATGCGGTCCGTCACGGCAAAGGAGAGTACGCGCCACACGGCGCGCTCTGCGATGGCGCCGGGCAAATGGGATCAAACGATCTACCACCATACGCACCCCCCACCCCTGAAGGCAAACCGGCTCGTCAAGCCCCTTCCGGCGCCCGTTCACGGCTCACACCGCGGCCCGTACGGCGGGCACCGGAACCCGTCCGCCGAGCTGCGGGGCCGGGTCCTCGTGGGCCGAGGACGACGGCTCGGCCGACGGCGGCTCGGTGTCCGGCGGCGGCGGGGTCGAG
>NZ_MUNH01000304.1:0-30124 GCF_002154615.1 Streptomyces recifensis | reverse complement strand
GCCCGCCGCGCCGCCGTCATCGGCCGCGAGGTGGACGAGCTGAAGGCCAACGGCCTGGCCGGCACCCCGGCCGAGGTGGTCGAGAAGATCGGCCGATTCCAGGAGGTCGGCTCCCAGCGCGTCTACCTCCAGATGCTCGACCTCGACGACCTGGACCAGCTCGAGCTGATCTCCGCCGAGGTCATGCCCCAGCTCTCCTGAGCCCCGCCGCCGGGGCCCGCCAATCAGGAAGAGGCGGGCCCCGGCTCCGGAAAACCTGTGGTCAACGCTCCCCGAGGCCGCGAGACTCGGACATGTGTTCCTGACGATCTCCACACGCGGCACCGCCGCCACCCCCGCCACCGACCTCGGGTTCCTGCTGCACAAGAACCCGGGCAACGCGCAGACGTTCAGCACGTCCCACGGGACCGCGCACGTCTTCTACCCCGAGGCGGAGGTCGAGCGCTGCACGGCCGCGCTGCTCCTGGAGGTCGATCCCATCGCGCTGATCCGGCGCGGCAAGGGCAAGGGCCGCGGCGGCGCCCCCGACGCGGCCCTCGGCCAGTACGTGAACGACCGCCCTTACGCGGCCTCTTCACTCCTCGCCGTCGCGCTGAGCGCCGTCTTCTCCACCGCCCTGCGCGGGGTGTGCAAGGCGCGCCCGGAACGCGCCGCCGCCCCGCTGCCGCTGCGCATCGAGGTGCCCGCCGTCGCCGCGAAGGGCGGCCCGGACCTGGTGCGCGCCCTGTTCGCCCCGCTGGGCTGGGACGTCACCGCCGAACCGGTCGCGCTGGACCCGCAGTTCCCCGACTGGGGCGACTCCCGCTACGTCCGCCTGGTGCTGGAGTCGGAGCGGCTCACCCTGGCCGAGGCGCTGCGCCACCTCTACGTCCTGCTCCCGGTCCTGGACGACGCCAAGCACTACTGGGTCTCCCCGGACGAGGTCGACAAGCTGCTGCGTGCGGGTGAGGGCTGGCTCCCCGGCCACCCCGAGCACCGGCTGATCACCAACCGCTACCTCTCCCGCCGCTGGTCGCTGACCCGGCAGGCGATGGAGCGGCTGGAGCTGGTACGGCTGGCCGAGACCGACGACAGCGAGGTCGAGGACATCGACAACGCCGTCGAGGCGGAGACCGAGGCCGAGCCCCGGCCCACCCCGCTCGCGGTCCAGCGCCGGGAGGCCGTCCTCGCCGTGCTGCGCGAGACGGGCGCCGCCCGGGTGCTCGACCTCGGCTGCGGCGAGGGCCACCTCGTGCGGGAGCTGCTGCGGGACACCCGGTTCACCGGGATAACCGGCGTCGACGTGTCCGCGCGCGCCCTCGCCATCGCCGCCCGCCGCCTCAAGCTGGACCGCATGGGCGAACGGCAGGCGTCCCGCGTGCGGTTGCTCCAGGGCTCGCTCACCTACACCGACAAGCGGCTCACCGGCTACGACGCGGCCGTGCTCACCGAGGTGATCGAACACCTGGACCTGCCCCGGCTGCCCGCGCTGGAGTACGCCGTGTTCGGTGCGGCCCGCCCGCGAAACGTCCTGGTGACCACGCCGAACGTCGAGTACAACGTCCGCTGGGAGACCCTGCCCGCCGGGCACGCCCGGCACGGCGACCACCGCTTCGAGTGGACCCGCGCGGAGTTCGCCGCCTGGGCCGCCGCCGTCGCGGAACGGTACGGCTACACCGTCGAGTTGCGCCCGGTCGGCCCCGACGACTTCGAGGTAGGGCCGCCCACCCAGATGGCCGTCTTCCACCGCGACACCACCGAGCAGGACAAGACCGGGCAGGACAAGAAGGAGGCGAAGGCCGCATGAGCGGGACCACCACGGGACGGGCGCTGCCCGTCACCGACCTCTCTCTCGTCGTCCTCGTCGGCGCCACCGGCTCCGGCAAGTCGACCTTCGCCCGCAAGCACTTCGCGCCCACCGAGGTGATCTCCTCCGACTTCTGCCGGGGCCTGGTGGCCGACGACGAGAACGACCAGAGCGCGACCGGCGACGCCTTCGACGTCCTGCACTACATCGCGGGCAAGCGGCTCGCGGCGGGCCGCCGTACCGTGGTCGACGCCACCAGCGTCCAGCCGGACGCCCGGCGGCAGCTGGTCGAACTGGCCAAGAAGTACGACGTGCTGCCGATCGCCATCGTGCTGGACGTGCCCGAGGAGGTGTGCGCCGAGCGCAACGCGGCCCGCCCCGACCGCGCGGGCATGCCCCGCCGGGTCATCCAGCGGCACACCCGTGAACTCCGCCGCTCGCTCAGGCACTTGGAGCGCGAAGGCTTCCGCAAGGTGCATGTGCTGCGCGGGGTCACCGAGGTCGAGGGCGCCACGATCGTCACCGAGAAGCGGTACAACGACCTCACCCACCTCACCGGTCCCTTCGACATCATCGGCGACATCCACGGCTGCTCCGCCGAACTGGAGTCGCTGCTGGCCAAGTTGGGCTACCACGACGGAGTCCACCCCGAGAGCCGTACCGCCGTGTTCGTCGGTGACCTGGTCGACCGGGGTCCCGACAGCCCCGCCGTGCTGCGGCGCGTGATGGGCATGGTCGCGGCGGGGACCGCGCTGTGCGTGCCGGGAAACCACGAGAACAAGTTCGGCCGCTACCTCAAGGGCCGTACCGTCCAGCACACCCACGGCCTCGCCGAGACTGTGGCCCAGATGGAAGGTGAGAGCGAGGAGTTCCGGGACGAGGTGCGCCGCTTCGTCGACGGCCTGGTCAGCCACTACGTCCTCGACGGCGGCCGGCTCGTGGTCTGCCACGCCGGTCTGCCGGAGAAGTACCACGGCCGCACCTCCGGCCGGGTCCGCTCGCACGCCCTGTACGGCGAGACCACCGGCGAGACCGACGAGTTCGGCCTGCCCGTGCGCTACCCGTGGGCCGAGGACTACCGGGGCCGCGCGGCGGTGGTGTACGGCCACACCCCGGTACCGGAGGCCACCTGGCTCAACAACACGATCTGCCTCGACACGGGCGCCGTCTTCGGCGGCAAGCTGACCGCGCTGCGCTGGCCGGAACGCGAGATCGTGGACGTCCCCGCCGAGCGGACCTGGTACGAGCCGGTCCGGCCGCTGCGCGTCGACGCGCCCGGCGGCCAGGACGGACGGCCGCTGGACCTGGCCGACGTCACCGGCCGGGGCGGGGTCGAGACGCGGTACCTGGGCAGGGTCGCGGTGCGCGAGGAGAACGCGGCCGCCGCCCTGGAGGTGATGAGCCGCTTCGCCGTGGACCCCCGCCTGCTGCCGTATCTCCCGCCCACCATGGCGCCGACGCCGACCTCCCGCGAGGAGGGGTACCTGGAGCACCCGGCCGAGGCGTTCGCGCAGTACGCGCGGGACGGGGTCGGGCGGGTCGTGTGCGAGGAGAAGCACATGGGCTCGCGCGCCGTGGCCCTCGTGTGCCGGGACGCGGCGACCGCCGCCAAGCGGTTCGGCGTGGCGGAGGGGCCCACGGGTGCCCTCTACACCCGGACCGGGCGGCCGTTCTTCGACGACGGCGCGGTGACCGAGGAGATCCTGCGACGGCTCCGCGCGGCGGTCACCGAGGCGGACCTGTGGGAGCGGCTCGACACCGACTGGCTGCTGCTGGACGCCGAGTTGATGCCGTGGTCGCTGAAGTCGCAGGGCCTGCTGCGCCGCCAGTACGCCGCCGTGGGCGCCGCCTCCGGCGCCGTGTTCCCGCCCGCGCTCGCCGCGCTGGAGGCGGCCGGGGAGCGGGGCGCCGACGTGTCCGCGCTGCTGGACCGGCAGCGCGGACGGGCCGCCGACGCGGCCGCGTTCACCGACGCCTACCGCCGCTACTGCTGGACCACCGACGGCCTCGACGGTGTCCGCCTCGCCCCCTTCCAGGTGCTGGCGGTACGCGGCCGCAGCCTCGCCGCGCTCCCGCACGACGAGCAGCTCGCCCTGCTGGACCGGCTGGTGGAGCACGACGCGTCCGGCCTGCTCCAGACCACCCGGCGCCTGTACGTCGACACCGGCGACCCGGAGTCGGTCAGGGCGGGTATCGACTGGTGGCTGGAGATGACCGGCCGGGGCGGCGAGGGCATGGTCGTGAAGCCGCTCGGCGCGCTGGTCCGCGACGGACAGGGCCGGCCGGTGCAGCCGGGCGTCAAGTGCCGGGGACGCGAGTACCTGCGGATCATCTACGGACCCGAGTACACGCGCCCCGACAATCTGGCCAGGCTCCGGGGCCGGTTCCTCAACCACAAGCGGTCGCTGGCGCTCCGCGAGTACGCCCTCGGTCTGGAGGCCCTGGACCGTCTCGCCGACGGTGAGCCGCTGTGGCGGGTGCACGAGGCGGTGTTCGGCGTCCTCGCGCTGGAGTCGGAGCCGGTGGACCCGCGGCTGTAGGCGGGGCGGCGGCCTCAGCCCACCAGCCGCAGCCGCCGCCCGCACACCCCCACCCGCACCGTCTGGCCCCAGGTGAGCTGGAGCGCGTCGGACTCGATGCCGTCGCCGAAGGCGATCAGGCGGTCGGACTCCACGGTGAGCGTCAGGGCCGCCGAGGCGGTGAGGCCGCCCCCGACCAGGCTCGTCCCGGTGGCGGGGGACGGCCACGCCTCGCGGACGAACCACAGCAGCCGGGCCTCGGTCGGCGCCGGCAGGGGCAGGGTGCCGCCCCGCTCCTGCCACACCGACCGGAGCCAGCCGGTGGCTCCGGTCCCGGTGCCCACCAGGACCCCGGAGGAAGCCTGGGCCTCGACGACACCCCTGTCGCCGTCGAGACCCAGGCGGTACCGGGCGGTCTGGTGGCCCGGCGCGCCGAGGTAGATCTCGTTCAGCGCCACCAGCCGCTGCGTGTCGTCGGTGACCGCCTCGACCATGGTCAGTTCGTCCGCCGCGCCCCCGGCCGAGGCCAGCAGGGCGGCGGCGTCGCCCGGCCGGTGCCGTACCAGCACACCGGGGTTGCGTCCCGGATCGGCGTCGATGCCGATCACCGGCTGGCCGTCCAGGTACTTCGCGGCGTTCGCCACCAGCCCGTCCTGGCCCACGACCACGACCACGTCCTCGGGGGCGAACAGGAAGCGGTCCAGGTCGGCCCGCTCCAGCAGCGCCTGGCGCCAGTTCAGCGGCACGGCGGCGGTCACCTCGGCCAGGGCGCGGCGCGCGCGGCGGTGGCGCTCCGCGACCTCCTCGATGTCCCGGCCGCGCGAGGAGAGGAAGAACGCGGCCTGCCCGTGCGTACCGTGCCGGGCCACCAGCTCCTCGTACTCGGTGGTGCGGTGGACCAGTACGGCGCGCGGGGCGAGGCTCACCGCGCGCCGTCCGGCGTCTCGCCGGTCAGCCGGGCGAGCAGCCCGGTCAGTACGTCGGGGGAGAGGGTCACGCTGTCGATGCGCGGCAGGTTCTCCGCGAGCCGGGCGGCGGTGAGCGCCCGCAGCGCCTCGGCGCCGCCGACACCGGCCTCGGTGTGGACCCGCAGCCACGCCGCCCGTTCCTGGGCGCGTGCCTCGCCGGTCTCGCGGGCCGCCTCGGCCTGCGCGCGGGCGATCCGCACCGTCCGCTCGGCCTCCGCCTCGGCCAGCCGGGCGGTCCGCGTGGCCTCGGCCTCGGCCAGCTGCACCGACCGGGCCGCCTCCGCCCGGGCGCGCACGGCGTCGGCCGCGGCCTCCTCCTCCGCCTCGCGGCGGGCATTGGTGCCCCGCTGCTCCACCAGCCGTTCCTCGCGGCGGGCGAGCTCGATGCGGCTGGCCAGTTCGTTCTCCGCGATGGCGCGCTCCCGCTCGACCGCGACGGCCCGCCGTTCGTAGGTCGCGCGGTCGGCCTCCTGCTGGATCTGCTCGCGGGCCGGGGTGCGCAGGGCCCGCTCCACCTCCGGCTCGGGGCGCAGTGCCATCACGCGCACCGCGACCACCTCGATGCCGGTGGCGGGCAGCCTGGGCTCGGCGCCCAGTCCCGCCGCGACCCGTTCGCGCACCGCCGCCGCGCCGTCCACCAGCGCCACCGCCAGGGGCGTACGGGCCAGCACGTCCAGCGCGTGCTGCTGGGCGGTCTCGGTGAGCAGGGTGCCGAGCTGCTCCAGCGGGGCGCCGCGCCACACGCCGGTGTCCGGGTCGATGGAGAAGTCCAGGCGGGCGGCGGCGGTGGCCGGGTCCGCGATCCGGTAGGTCACCGTCGCGCTGACCGCCACGTCCTGGAAGTCGTGGGTGCGGGCGTGGAAGGTCATCGCCAGTTCCCGGTCGTCCACCGGCACCTCGGACAGCGCGGCGGTCAGCGGCCGGAACCAGAAGCTGAGCCCGGGCCCGTCGTGCACCAGCGTGCCGGAGCGGTGGTGCCGGATGTGTGCCGTGGGCACACCGCGCAGGTGGCGCCGGCCGAGGCGCCGGGTGATGTCGGCCATGGGAACCCCTTACTTCTCGTCACCAGGACGATAAACGGGACGGCCGATTCTCGTCAACAGGACGAAAAGAGGGAGTGCCGAGGGAAGAGTGAACGCGCCCCCCGGCGGCCAGGATGAAGGCATGGCATTCCACGTCGACTCCGAGGCCGGGCGGCTGCGCCGGGTGATCCTGCACAGACCGGACCTCGAACTCAAGCGCCTCACTCCCAGCAACAAGGACGCCCTGCTCTTCGACGACGTGCTGTGGGTGCGCCGGGCGCGCGCCGAGCACGACGGCTTCGCCGACGTCCTGCGCGACCGCGGAGTCGAGGTGCACCTCTTCGGCGACCTGCTCACCGAGACCCTCGCCGTCCCGGAGGCCCGCGCCCTGGTGCTGGACCGCGTCTTCGACGAGAAGGAGTACGGCCCCCTCGCCACCGACCATCTGCGCACCGCCTTCGACGCGATGGCCCCCGGCGAGCTGGCCGAGGCGCTGGTCGGCGGCATGACCAAGCGGGAGTTCCTGGCCGGCCACCCCGAGCCGGCCTCCGTCCGCTTCCACGTCATGGAGCTGGACGACTTCCTGCTCGGCCCCCTGCCCAACCACCTCTTCACCCGCGACACCTCGGCATGGATCTACGACGGCGTCTCCATCAACGCCATGCGCTGGCCGGCCCGGCAGCGCGAGACCGTGCACTTCGAGGCGATCTACCGGCACCACCCCCTCTTCAGGAAGGAGGGCTTCAACATCTGGTCGCGCGGCCAGGCCGACTACCCCTCCACCATCGAGGGCGGCGACGTGCTGGTGATCGGCAACGGCGCCGTACTGATCGGCATGAGCGAGCGCACCACCCCGCAGGCGGTCGAGATGCTCGCGCACAAGCTGTTCGCGGCCGGCTCCGCGCAGACCATCGTGGCGCTGGACATGCCCAAGCGGCGCGCCTTCATGCACCTCGACACCGTGATGACCATGGTCGACGGCGACACCTTCACCCAGTACGCCGGGCTCGGCATGCTGCGCTCGTACACCATCGAGCCTGGTGTCGGCGAGCGCGAACTGAAGGTCACCGACCATCCCCCGGAGCACATGCACCGGGCCATCGCCGCCGCCCTGGGCCTCGGTGAGATCCGGGTGCTCACCGCCACCCAGGACGTGCACGCCGCCGAGCGCGAGCAGTGGGACGACGGCTGCAACGTCCTCGCCGTCGAGCCGGGAGTCGTGGTCGCCTACGAGCGGAACGCCACCACCAACACCCATCTGCGCAAGCAGGGCATCGAGGTCATAGAGATCCCGGGCAGCGAGCTGGGGCGGGGGAGGGGCGGACCGCGCTGTATGAGCTGCCCGGTCGAGCGGGACCCGGTGTGAAAGAAGCCGCCCCACGAGCCGGGTGCCGTGTGAATCCGCGCATAGTCATGCCGCCCTCCGAATAGAAATGCCGAGGCTCGTATAGAATTACCGGAGTCAGTGCACCGCGTACCCCTGGAGCGCCCCCATGGCGACAGTCCCGACCGCCCTCACCGGCCGCCACTTCCTCAAGGAGCTGGACTTCACGGCCGAGGAGTTCCGCGGGCTGCTCGCGCTGGCCGCCGAGCTGAAGGCGGCCAAGCGGGCCAAGGCCGAGACGCGGTACCTGACCGGCCGCAACATCGCCCTGATCTTCGAGAAGACCTCGACCCGCACCCGCTGCGCGTTCGAGGTCGCCGCGGCCGACCAGGGCGCCCACACCACCTACCTCGACCCGGCCGGCTCCCAGATCGGGCACAAGGAGTCCGTCAAGGACACCGCCCGCGTGCTGGGCCGGATGTACGACGCCATCGAGTACCGGGGGCACGGCCAGGGCGTCGTCGAGGAACTGGCCGCGTACGCGGGCGTCCCCGTCTACAACGGCCTCACCGACGAGTGGCACCCCACCCAGATGCTCGCCGACCTGCTCACCATGACCGAGCACTGCGACAAGCCGCTGGAGAGCGTCACCTTCGCCTACCTCGGCGACGCCCGGTACAACATGGGCAACTCCTACCTGGTCACCGGCGCGCTGCTCGGCATGGACGTCCGCATCGTCGCCCCCCGGCTGCTCTGGCCCGACGAGACCATCGTCGCGCTGGCCCGCCGGCTCGCCGACGCCTCCGGCGCCCGCCTCACCCTCACCGAGGATGTGAAGGAGGGCGTGCGCGGCGCCGACTTCGTCGCCACCGACGTCTGGGTGTCCATGGGCGAGCCCCAGCAGGTCTGGGACGAACGCATCGGCCTGCTCGGCCCGTACGCGGTGACCATGGACGTCCTGCGCGCCACCGGCAACCCCGACGTGCGCTTCCTGCACTGCCTGCCCGCCTTCCACGACCTCGGCACCAAGGTCGGCCGCGAGATCCACGAACGCTACGGACTGACCGAGCTGGAAGTCAGCGACGAGGTCTTCGAGTCCGAGCACTCGGTGGTCTTCGACGAGGCGGAGAACCGGATGCACACGATCAAGGCCGTGCTCGTCGCCACCCTCGGGGATACGTCACAAAGCCTTGCGTGACCCGCCTCACCTGGCCTTATCCTGACCGACGGCCTGGCCCCCACCCCTCGTGCCGCGCCGACGCAGCGGCCTGACCCGGCCGTCCGCACCACCAGAAACGAGCACCACCCGCATGCCCGCTCCCCGCATCAAGTCCCCGCATCTGCTCGTCGCCGAATCCGGCGCCGACCGCGAGGGCCACGGTCTGAAGCGCACCATGGGCCTCTTCCAGCTCATCTGCTTCGGTGTCGGCGCCATCGTCGGTACCGGCATCTTCGTCGGCCTCTCCGACTCCGTCGCGCAGGCCGGACCCGCCGTGGTCGTCTCCTTCATCCTCGCGGCGATCACCTGTGTGTTCACCGCCTTCTCCTTCGCGGAGCTGGGCGGCGCGATACCGGTCTCCGGCTCCTCGTACTCCTTCGCCTACGCCGGTCTCGGCGAGTCCACCGCCTTCCTGGTCGGCTGGTGCCTGCTGCTGGAGTACGGCATCTCCATCTCGGCCGTCGCGGTCGGCTGGAGCCAGTACGTCAACGAACTCCTGCACAGCCTCACCGGCCGGCAGCTCCCCGACGCGCTGTCCGCCGGACCCGGTGACGGCGGTGTGGTGAACCTGCCCGCGGTGATCGTCATCGCCATGGCCGCCGTGCTGCTGGTGCGCGGTGTGCGCGAGAGCGCGCGGGCCACCGCCGCGATGGCCGCCGTGAAGCTCGTCATCCTGCTCGCGTTCTGCGCCATCGGCTACAGCGCGTTCAAGGACGGCAACCTCACCCCGTTCTCCCCGGCGGGCCTGGGCGGCATCGGCGCGGGCACCACCGCGGCCTTCTTCTCGTACATCGGCTTCGACGCGATCACCACGGCCGGTGAGGAGGCGAAGAACCCGCGCCGGGACATCCCGGTGGCGATCCTCGTCTGCATGGGCCTGGTCACCCTGCTGTACTGCGCCGTCGCGGTCGCCGCGATCGGTGCCATCGGCGCCCACCAGGTCGGCGGCCGCCCCGCCGCGCTGTCGTACGTGGTCAACACGGTCACCGGCTCCACCATCGGCGGCGGTGTCATCGCCTTCGGCGCGGTCGTCGCCATCGCCTCCGTCGTGCTCGCCGTGATGTACGGCCAGACCCGCATCCTGCTGTCGATGTCCCGCGACGGACTGATCCCCCGCGTCTTCGAGAAGGTCTCCCCGAAGACCTCCACGCCGGTGGCGGGCACGCTCATCGTCGCGGTCGTCTTCGCCGTCCCCGCGGCCTTCGCCTCGCTCGACTCCGTGATGAACCTCTGCACCATCGGCACGCTCGCCATCATGGCGGTCGTCAACATCGCGGTGATGGCCCTGCGCCGCCGCGAGCCCGGCCTGGGGCGCAGCTTCCGGGTGCCCCTGTACCCCGTCGCCCCGCTGCTCGGCATCGCCTTCTGCCTCTACCTGATGTACGAGACGGGCTGGCAGACCTGGGTGCAGTTCGCGGTCTTCCTCGCGGTGGGCCTCGGCGTGTACCACGCCTACGGCCGCCGGCACTCCACGCTGGGCCGCGCCGAGGCGGCCGGGGTCACGCCGAACGCTGAGCGGGAACGACAGGCAGTCTGAACCACACCGCCTTGCCCGACGAGGTCGGGCGGTGACCACAGGACGAACTGAGGGCGCGGATCAGCAACAGGCCGCGCCCTCCCTCCTGCCAGGGGTCGGGCTCCTCGATCACCGGACGGGTGAGATGGCCGGGCGGCTCCGGGTCGGGGTCGTGCACCTCGACCTGGCATCCGGTCGGCCGCAGCTCCACCACCAGCTCGATCGGACCGCTGCCCGCGGTGTGCTCCACCGCGTTCGCCACCAGCTCGGCGGTCAGCAGCTCCGCCGTGTCGCAGTCGGCCATGTGCTCCACCTCGGCCAGGGCCGACCGCACCAGGGCACGCGCCACCGGCACCGCCGCGGCGGTGTGCGGCAGCGCGATGCGCCAGGAGGCCGATTCGGTGGGGCGTTCGTGCACGGCGAGTCCGTTCATGGAGCAGGCTGTCCTGCCTTCGACTGTAGGAAATGGTACGGGTCCGGCCATCGAAACCTTCGGCGGGCGGTGGCCGGAACCATAGGGCCCGATACCCGTCCGCACGTCGCGCCGAACGCCCCACCACCCCCTCCCGTAGCTGCTGTTACGTCCCTGTCGATCACCGATGACACCGGTGACGGGACGGTCGCACGCGCCGGGCCGTGATCCCCGCCGAGTGACCACAGTCACAGCCCGAGGGTGCTCGTCTCAGCCGTTGCGGTGCCACGGAGCGAGCGGCCGGTCACCGGCCGCCGTGCTCACAGCCCGACGAAGGCCGCGCCCGCGTCCCGCAGTCGCTCGTGCAGTGCCCGGAACACCCGCGCCGAGCGCGCCCCCGGCCAGTCGGCGGGCAGCAGCCGGGCCGGCAGGCCGGGGTCGGCGCCGGGCAGCCGGCGCCAGGAGTCCAGGGCCAGCAGATAGTCCCGGTAGGCGTCCTCGGCCGGGGTGTCCGGCCGGTCCTCCCAGGCGCGCAGCACCGGCGCGTGCGCCGCGAGGAACCGCTCGTGCTCCGCGGCGATGGCCGGCAGGTCCCACCAGCGGCCGACCGCCTCGACGGTCGGGGCGAACCCCAGATGATCGCCCCGGAAGAGATCCACATAGGCGTCCAGACCCAGCCGGCCCAGCGTGTGCCGGGCCTCCTCGTGCAGCCGGGCCGGGGCTATCCACACCCCCGGCGCGGCCGCGCCGAAGCCGAGCGCGGCCAGCCGGGAACGCAGCACATGCCGCTTCTGCCGCTCCGACTCGGGCACCGAGAACACCGCGAGCACCCACCCCGCGTCCTCGGCGGGCCCGACGGCGTGGATACGGCGGTCGTCGGCACTCAGTAACCGGTGCGCCTCCGCCGACAGCTCGTACCCCGCGGCGCCCTGGGCCGTGCGGGCCGGCAGCAGCAGGCCGCGCCGCTTGAGCCGGGACACCGAGGAGCGCACCGAGGGCGCGTCCACCCCGACCGCGGCCAGCAGCCGGATCAGCTCGGCGACGGGCACCGGGCCCGGTACGGAGCGCCCGTAGGCGCCGTACAGCGTGACGATGAGGGACCTGGGGGCGTGCTGCTCGGACACGTTGATCATTTTAGGTCTTCGGCATACCTGCTGGTCACCATCGGTGCGCGGGCCCGGCGAGGGGGACACGGGGACGACTGCGCCCGGCCCATTGACGCGCCACCGATGGGGTGACGGTCGCGTGCCGCGCGGGGCGTCGCCGGTACCTGTGGGGGCCCCACCCACCCCACACCGGGAGGCCTCCGATGCCCGTACGTCCCGTCCTCACCGCCACGCTCGGTGGCGCCGCCCTGCTGTGCGCCCTCGCCGCCCCGGTCGGCGCGGCCCCCGGAGAGAGCGTCACCGTCGACTCCACCGCCCGCCTCGCGGCCGACGGCACCGTCACGCTCTCCGGCACCTACCGCTGCCTGCCCGGCACCGGGCCGGTCTTCGTCAGCTCCTCCGTCAGCCAGGCCGACCCGCGCGTCCGGCACGGCATCGGAGGAAGCGCCGCCCGCTGCGACGGCGTCGAGCACCGGTGGGAGAACTCCGGGAAGGTCTCCTCGGAGACGCTGAAGGCGGGTGCCGCGCACGTCCAGGCCAATGTCATGGAGCTGCGCCCCAGCGGGCTGGTGCCGCTGCCCGTGTTCCACGCCGGCCAGGACCGGGACATCACGCTCGTCCGGAGCTGACCCCTCCGCCCGAGCCGGCGGCGGTGCCCCTCATGGCGGAGGCATCCGCCCGGTGTGCCGCCGCCACTCCAGCCGGGCCGCCTCCAGCTCCGCGCGGGCCTCGGCCAGGCGGGGACTGTCCTTGTGGCGGGCCTGGATCTCGGCGTGCCGTTCGCGGGCCCGGTCCACCGCCTCGGTGTCCTGCTCCAGCAGCTCGCGGTCGCGCTGGGCCTGCTTCAATTGCTCCGGCAGGGTGGCGCGGAAGGCGTTCTCCCTGGCCACAGCGCGCTGCACCGCGTCGGCGAAGTCCCGCACCCGGTCCTCGGTGAACCCCTTCGCCTCCTCGCCCTCGCCGGTGCGGCGCGGGTAGTTGGTCCGCTCGGGGGTGCCGTCGGCCTCCAGGACGTAGAGGTAGTAGGCGCTGTCGCCGGGTTCGAACCTGACCCGGAGCCCCGCCAGTTGCAGGGTGAGCGCGGCCCCGGTCGGTGGCTGTTTCACCAACGTGTGTTCGTACAGGGTCAGTTCGCCCAGGGCGCCGAGCCGCTTGCCGCGGCCGGGCTTCTCCAGCCCGGCGACCCGTTGCCCGGCAGCGCGCAGGTCCCGCTCCCGGTTCTGCTCGGCCAGCGCCAACGCGGCCCGTGCGGCGGACTCCTCCGAGCGCGCGATCTCCTCCAGGCTGCGCACGTTCGCCCGCGCCTGGGCCAGCGGGCGCCGGTCCTCGGCATGCCTCGGCAGGAGCGCAAGGGCGAGGCTGCCCGGGAACTTCCGGGCCCGCACGTGCACCGCCCAGCCGGCCAGCGCCGCCGCGAACAGCACTGCGATCACGTACGCCATGCGCCCCCCAAAGGCTGCCGCCACCGTCCGCTGCCTGTTACTGCTCAGCGGACGCTGACGGCAAACTGCCCCGGGGCGCCGAGGGGTTGTGCGCCGTAGGGATCGAGCCGCCGCTCAGTGGAAGGCGTCGCGCAGCGCCGGCAGCAGCGTCTTCTCCGACCAGTCGATGAAGGCCGGCTGGGTCGGGCCGCCGATCTGGACCAGGGCCACCTCGCTGAACCCGGCGTCCACATAGGGCCGTACGGCTTCCACGAAGGCCTCCGGGTCGTTACCGCACGGGATGGCGGAGGCCACGTCGTCCTCGGTGACGAACTGGGTCGCGGAGTCGAAGGAATCGGGGTGCGGCAGCTCGGAGTTGACCTTCCAGCCCAGGCCGAACCAGCGGAACTGGTCGTGCGCGCGGCGGATCGCGGCGTCCCGGTCGGGGTCGAAGCTGACCGGGAGCTGGCCCACGCTGGGCCTGCCGGTGCCGCCGTGCCGCTCGAACGACTCCAGCAGATCCTTCTTCGGCTCGGTGGCGATGACCAGGTCCGCGAAATGCCCGGCCAGCGCGCAGGACTGCTCGCCCGAGATGGCGATGCCGATGGGCGGCGGCGGCTCGGGCACGTCCCACAACTTGGCCGACTCCACGTCGTAGTGCTTGCCGTGGTAGGTGACGTGACCCCCCTCGAACAGCGCGTGGATGATCTCCACCGCCTCTTCCAGCATCTCGTGCCGCACGTCCACCGCGGGCCAGCCCTGGCCAACCACATGCTCGTTGAGGTTCTCCCCGGAGCCCAGCCCGAGCCGGAAGCGGCCCTCGGACAGCAGTTGCAGGGTCGCCGCCTTCTGCGCCACCACCGCCGGGTGATAGCGGAAGGTCGGACAGGTCACATAGGTCATCAGCGGTATCCGCGACGTGGCCTGCGCGGCCGCGCCGAGCACGCTCCACGCGTACGGGGCGTGGCCCTGCGAGCGCAGCCAGGGGAAGTAGTGGTCCGACGTCACGGAGAAGTCGAACCCCGCCTCCTCGGCGCGCACGACATGCTCGACCAGCTCACGGGGCCCGGCCTGCTCGGTCATCATCGTGTATCCGATTCGCACCATGAGCCACGAGTCCCCCTTCTGACGAGGCGAAAACAGCCGGTGCCCGCCCCCGGCAGTTTTCGCCTCGCGCTCACTCCGCGGAGGCACGTCCAGGGTCTCCGCGCCGCCGCCTCCGGTCACCACACCGGGTGCGTCCACCGGGATGCCCGGGAGTGGGCGTGCGGTGGTCCGTACGCCGGGTATCCAGGAGCCCGCCACCCACACCCCGCAGGCTGTCGCGCGCACCCTGGCCGGGGACGCGGGCCGGTAGCCCCTACCGCCATCACACCGTGGCGGTCGCCGGGTCGCTCGTGCTGGGCGCGCCCGTCTCGACGTGCCCGGCGAAGCGCCGCACGAAGGCGGAGTCGCCGCTCGCGGTGACCGTGACGTCGTACCAGCGGTTCCCGGCGGTCACCCCCCAGCCCTTGACGACGCGGGAGGCGCCGGGCTGCACGGTGTACGTGTAGTGCTGGGCCGGAGCGTAGGCGTCGGTGGCGGTGAAGGTCACGGCGCTGGCGCCCGCGTTGGTGAAGGTCAGGGTGACCTGCCCGGCGGAGTTGTCGTGCCGGGCGGTGACCTCGGGGCCGACGGCGGAGTTGGTCCCCGCCTGGCGGCGCAGGAAGCCGTTGGGGCCGTACACGGAGAAGTCGTAGCGGCTGCCCGGCAGCGCCCAGCTGTCGGTCAGGCTCTTGCCCGCCTCCACGGTGTACGGCCAGGGACCGTCGGTGCGGGTGGCCGAGGTGACATGGAAGGCTGCCCCGGCGGCACCGAGCGCGGCGAAGGTGAACTGCATCCGGCCGCCGACCGCCTTGGTGTCCACGGCCAGGTCGTACGGCAGCGCCCGCGCGCTCCGCGTGCCGCGCTCCTGCTTGGGCAGCGTGCCGGCCGCCGGGGGCTTGGGCACGTAGTTGCCCGGGTTGGAGTGGTCCGGCGGCCGGTACCCGCTGGTGTCGGGCAGGCCGGGCGCGGCGGTGTTGCCGCGGGAGAAGTCGCAGGCCGAGGTGAGATCCCCGCACACCGCGCGCCGCCACGGCGAGACATGGGGGTTGCGCACCCCGAACCGCTTCTCGATGAACTGCACGATCGAGGTGTGGTCGAAGGTCTGCGAACAGACCCAACCCCCGGTGCTCCAGGGCGAGATGACAAGCATGGGTACGCGCGGACCGAGCCCGTACGGCCCGGCCGCGTACCCGGCCGAGCCGCCGTACAGCTCCTTCGTGACATCGGCGGTGGACAGCCCGCGCGCGGCGGAGGCGGGCGGGAAGGGCGGTACGACGTGGTCGAAGAAACCGTCGTTCTCGTCGTAGGTCAGCAGCAGGACGGTGCGGCTCCAGACGTCCGGGTTGGAGGTGAGCGCGTCCAGGACCTGCGAGATGTACCAGGCACCGTAATTGGCGGGCCAGTTGGGGTGCTCGCTGAAGGCCTCGGGGGCGGCGATCCAGGAGACCTGGGGGAGGGTGCCGGCGGCCACGTCGGCGCGCAGACGGTCGAAGTAACCGTCGCCGCCGGCCGCCCTGGTGCCGGTGCGGGCCCGGTCGTAGAGCGGGTCACCGGGCTTGGCGTCGCGGTACTGGTTGAAGAACAGCAGGGAGTTGTCTCCGTAGTTGCCGATGAACGCGTCACCGGTCCACCCCCACCCGCCGGCCGCGTCCAGCCCGGTGCCGGTGTCCTGGTACACCTTCCAGGAGACGCCCGCCTGCTGGAGTATCTCCGGGAACGTGGTCCACGAATACCCGGCCTCCTCATTCCCGAGCACCGGCCCGCCGCCCTTGCCGTCGTTCCCCGAATAACCGGTGTACATGTAGTAACGGTTCGGATCGGTGGAACTCAGCATCGAGCAGTGGTACGCGTCGCACACCGTGAACGCGTCCGCGAGCGCGTAATGGTACGGAATGTCCGCGCGTGTCAGGTAGGCCATCGTCGTCGTGGACTTGGCGGGAATCCACTTGTCGTAGTGCCCTCCATTGAACGCCGCGTGCGTCCCCGCCCAGCTGTGGTCCAGATCCTGGATGAACTGCATCCCGAGCCGATCGGCGTCCGGCCGGAACGGCAACGTCTCCCGCCCCGATCCGTCGACCTGGTGAAACACACTCTTCCCCGACGGGAGGGCGACCGGCCGCGCGTCCCCGAACCCCCGCACCCCTCGCAACGTGCCGAAGTAATGGTCGAACGACCGGTTCTCCTGCATCAGCACGACGACATGCTCCACGTCGGCGAGCGTCCCCGTCCCCGCCACGGGCGCGATGGCCGCGGCCCGCGCGATCCCGTCGGACAACTGCGTGGCGGCCGCGCTGCCCGCGGCAATCTGCAAAAACCTACGACGACTGACATCGGGCACGGAATATTCTCCTCGAATTCATGCATCGTTTCCGGGCGGATATTTTTGCGAATTGCCGCGAGAGCTGAACAGTGCAGCGCAGCCCGTCTTGTCTTGTCAATAAGTGCGCCGGAATTCACAGCCCGGGAGCCGACACGTCGTCGGCGAGGCCCAGCGCAAGCACCTCGGGGCCGCGCGACTCGGCTGCTGATGCCGAACAGGTATCAGAGACGCCGGAAAGGGTCTTGGACGAGCGGGTGAACCGGGGCGCAGGCTGGTGACCGAAGCAATCGAGCCGCGGAAATCGGAGCCATGTCCATGAAGATTTTTCTCACCGGAGGATCCGGCTACGTCGGAAAGGCCACGATCGGCGCCCTGGTCGCGCACGGACACACCGTGGAGGCCCTGGCCCGCGGTGACCGCGCCGCCGAGGTCGTCAGCTCCCTCGGGGCGACACCGGTGCGCGGTGGGCTCGGGGACCTCGGTGTGCTGAACGCCGCCGCCGCCCGTGCCGAGGCGGTCGTCCACCTGGCCCAGGCGCAGACCGGTGCCGAGGACCTCGCCGCGGCCACCGCCATGCAGGACGGCATCGGCACCGGCACCTACGTGCACACCGGGGGAACCTGGGTCTACGGCGACACCGACGGCATCGCGGACGAAACGGCGCCCTGGAACCCGCCCGGGCTGGTCGCCTGGCGCAAGCCGGTCGAGGACGCGGTCCTGCGGCGCGCCCGGCAGGGCGGCCGCCCCGTGGTGGTGCAGCCGGGTCTGCTGTACGGCGGCGAGAATCGCCTGATCGACGTCTTCTACACCGCTCCGGGCAAGGAGGCGGGCTTCATCCCCTTCATCGGGGACGGCTCGAACCGCTGGCCACTGGTGCACGTGGCGGACGTCGCCGCGCTGTATGCCGCCGCTCTGAAGGCCGGGGCCGGGTCCGTGTACGTCGGGGTGGGCGGCGTGAACCCGACTGCCAGGGACGTCTCCCTCGCTGTCGCCGCATCCGTCGGTCTGACGGGCAAGGTCGCGTCCATCACGCTGGAGCAGGCGCGCGAGCAGATGGGTCCGGTCGCGGACGCGTTCGCCCTGGACCAGCAGTTCACCCCGGCGCGCGCCGAGGCGGAGCTCGGCTGGAAACCGAGGTTCACCGACCCCCTCGGCGTCCTCTCCAGGGGCGAGTGACAGGGCCCGGGACACAGCGGTGGAAGTCGGCCGGCCGCCGTGTCCGGACGATAGATTCAGAAATCCCCCTTCGCGGCCGTCGCGGCGAACACGACCGGGCGAGTCGATGCCCGAGCGGCCCGGCTGGGAGAGCGGCCGACCACCTCAGAAAGCGAGCGGTGCGTCCAGGTGGACCCTGACCTGAGGAAGCTCCGGTATTTCGTGGCCGTGGCCGAGGAACTCCACTTCGGACGCGCGGCCGAACGGCTGCACATCGCGCAGCCGGTGCTGTCCCGGCAGATCCGCAGCCTGGAGGAGGACCTGGGTGCCGAAGTCTTCGACCGCGACCGGCGCGGCACCCTGCTGACGCCGGCCGGGGAGCAGCTGCTGGAGGACGCCGTGCCGCTGCTCGCCTCGGCAGAGGCACTGGTCCGGCGGGTGAAGAGGGCCGCGCAGGACACCCCCACGCTGACCGTCGGCTTCATGCCGGGCATCACGCTCACCCCGGCGACGGTGCTCTTCACCGGTCGCCATCCCACCGTGCGGGTGCGCCTGCTGCGGACGAGTTGGGGCGACCAGGCGGCGGTACTGCTGGACGGCCGGGCGGACGTCGGCATCGTACGGCTGCCCATGGACCAGCGGGGCCTCCAGGTGCGGCCGCTCTTCCGGGAGCCCCGGGTCGTCGTGCTGCCGGTGGAGCACCGCCTCGCGGACAGGTCGGTGGTGACCGTGGCCGACCTCGCGTCCGAGCATCTGCTCCAGGACCCCGACGCCGTCCCCGAATGGCGCGATGTCGCCGTGGAGCTGCGTGCCGGACGGCGCCCCGACACTCCGGTGATCCACCAGGTGGAGGAGAAGCTGGAACTCGTGGCCTCCGGAGCCGGCATCTGCGTACTCCCGCTGTCCACCGCCACCTTCTACACCCGCCCGGACGTCACCGTGCTTCGCGTGGACGGTCTCGCCCCGAACGAGGTGGCTCTGGCATGGGCGGCGTCCCGCCGCTCCCCGCTCGTCCGCGCCTTCGCCGAGGCCGCCGCCGAGACGCTTGGCCGGCCCGGCACCGCGGATCCGGCGGCGGGCGCGGAGCCGTAGACGAAGAGCCGGTGCGGGCAGCAGCTCCCGTGCCCGGTGCCGTCTCCCTACGTCGTCGGGATCGTCAGAGCTGCCGCGTCCGGAGTGCTCCAGCACGCGTCGGTCCGCTCAGGGCTGCTGTACGAGGGCTTCGTGCAGGGCGTCGAGGCCCTCGCGGTAGATGTCCGTGAAGAGCGCCACGACTTCGTCGTCGCCCGCTCCCTCGGGGACGAAGCGTCCGGACCACTGGACCTCGGCGACGCCGCCGTCACCGCTCACCGCGTGCACCCGCAGCGTCGAGAGGTAGTCGACGACGGGGAAGGGGGCCTGCACGATGGTGTAGCTGTAGTACCGCTCGGTGTCGTCGAACTCCACCAGGCGCTCGACGATGACCTCACCGTCCGGGTTCTTCAGCCGCCGCACCCGGCCGCCCTCGGCGAAAGTGCTCTCGGGGATGGAGGGCAGCCAGTCGGGAAGAGAGCCGAATCCGCCGATCAGCCGCCACACGCGGTCGGGGGAAGCCGGCACGAGCCGGCTCACTGACGTCGATGCCACGGGGTTCCTCCAGATCGTTCCGCTCGTCCGTGCCGTGCGGACCGGCGGGCATGGACGCGGACGCACCGGAGCGACGGTCGCGGACGGGCCACCGGTTGCGACGCATGAGCCCTGTGCGCGGCGTACGGGCGGTTCAGCTCGGCTGCGCGGTCGGCATGATGGTGACCTGCTGAAGGTTCACGCGCGAGGGGAGAGCGGCCAGGTAGCCGACGACATCGGCGATGTCCCCCGGGGTGAGCCACTCCATGCCGCTCTCCTTGGAGTCGGCGAGCCACTGCAGCGTGCCCTCGTCGGTCACGTGGTTCTGCAGTTCGGTGCCGACGATCCCGGGTTCCAGAGCGGACACGCGTACGTTCTTGGGTCCGAGTTCGACACGCAGATGCCGGGACAGGTGGGTGACGAACGCCTTGGTGCCCGAGTACACCGCGAAGTTCGGGAAGATGTTCTGGGCGGCGATCGAGGACATGTTGACGAGATCGGCGACGCCGCGCTCCCGGGCAGCTCTGACGAGCTGAGGCGTGAAGGCGCCGATGACGTTCATCAGCCCGGTGATGTTGAGATCGACCTGCTGCTGCCACTGGTCGGTCGCACGCTCCTCGATGGGGGCGGGAAGCATGACACCCGCGTTGTTGACGAGCAGGTCGGCGTCGCCGAAGTCCTCGGCCACACGGTCGGCGGCCGACTGGACGGCGGCCGCGTCGGTCACGTCCACCGCGAGCGCCACAGCGCGCCCGCCCTGCTTCTTGATGCGTTCGACGAGACTGTCGAGCCGCTCGGCACGGCGTGCGAGGACCGCGACGTGAGCGCCCATTGCCGCCAGACGTTCGGCAGTCGCCTCGCCGATTCCGCTGGAAGCCCCGGTGACGACGGCGACCCGGCCGCTCAAGGACTGATCGGGCGTGGCGGGAGCATTCATGGGACCCCTTCCGGCATGCAGGAGAGATTCAGCGGCTCTGGCACCTGGGCGCGTCTTTCCGGCGCAGCCTCAAAGATACTTCAGAAACGGATTCCGCACCTGCGGACAGACGACGGGCCAAGTCCGTTTTCTTGCGGGTGAGTTGGCAGGCGCCGAGCACACCTGCTCGTGGGGTCACGGCCGGTGACGCACTGTCCTTGGCTTTTCGAATGTGAATTCCGCCTACCTCTGGAGTTCCAGCGCGCGATGGACGGCCGCCACCACGATCGAACCCTCACCCACCGAAGAAGCCACACGTTTGACCGACCCCGAGCGGACGTCACCGACAGCGAATACGCCCGGCACGCTCGATTCCAATTCCATGGGGCGGCCGTCCGAGGGGAAGGCCGAGGTGTCGGAAACCTGGTGGCCCACGCGGATGAATCCCTTTTCGTCGGTCTCCAGGCAGTCCGTCAGCCATGACGTGTTCGGTACGGCCCCGAGCATCAGGAAGGCGTTGGAACTGGGAGTGACCTGCATGTCTCCTGTGGAGTTGTCCCTCCAGCGCACTTTCTGCAGATGCCCCTTCCCCTGCAGTTCGACGACCTCGCTCCTCGTATACACGGATATTCTGGCCGCCGCGTCTATGCGTCTGGACAGGTATTGCGACATCGAGTTCGACAGCGCCGCCCCGCGGACCAGCATGCGTACGTGCTCCGCGACCTGGGACAGGAACACCGCGGCCTGGCCCGCCGAGTTGGCGCCGCCCACCACGAACACCTCCTCGCCCTGACAGCACGCCCCTTCCAGTGCCGTGGCGGCATAGTGAACGCCGTTGCCCTCGAAGTGAGGCAATTCCGGCAGATCGAGGCGCCGGTAATGGGCACCGGTGGCAACGATCACGGTACGGGCCGACAGCACCTCCCCGTCGCCCATCCGCAGGGTCAGCGGGTTTCCGGAACAGTCGAGCCTCTCCACGGTGTACGGAAGGGCGATGCGTGCCCCGAACTTCATCGCCTGCACCTGTGCACGGGTCGCCAGATCGTGTCCGCTGATCCCGAGCGGGAACCCGAGGTAGTTCTCGATCATCGACGAAGTTCCTGCCTGCCCTCCCGGAGCCGTGGCCTCGACGACGACCGTGCTCAGGCCCTCCGATGCCGCGTACACCGCGGCCGCCAGGCCCGATGGCCCAGCACCGACCACGGCCACGTCCACCGTTCCCAGATCGCCGATGTTCTCTCTGAGCCCCAGGCATTCCGCCACTTCGGAGATATCGGGATTCTGCATGTACGTACCGGGGCGGCAGACGACGACCGGCCAATGGGCATCGGATGTCACGCCGTAGTCCCGCAGCACTCCGGCCGTCTCTGCCTCACCGGGGTCGATCTGACGCACCGGATAGTTGCTGCGGTCCAGGAAGCTACGGATCCTCAGCATGTCGCCCGAATCGGGAGGACCCGCGAGAAGAACGGTTCCGAGACCCATGTGAACGTATCGCAGCCGACGTTGCATGAATGCCTGAAGGACGGTCTGTGCAATGTCGGGCTCGTTCGCTATCAATGTCCGCAGTTGGGCCGGCCGCAGGCGAATGACGGCGCAATCCTCGCGCGCCACCGCCTGCACAAGCGATTTCTGCCGGTGCAGCAGGGACAGCTCACCGGTGAACTGTGCCGCGGTCAGCACGGCGACGGTCCGGTCTTCGGCGGAGTCACCAGGGCTCCCCTCCTGATAGATGTCGATCACTCCGTCCAGAATCAGGAAGAAATCAAAACCCGTCGCTCCGCGACTGTAGAGGATCTGCCCCCGCTCCAATGTGTCGGGGTTCCCGTACTCACGGATTCTGCTCACCTGGTCCTCGGAAAGCACCGGAAAGGCGTCCTCGTCCGTGCCGACCCGAAGAGAACCGTCATCGCTCGTCATGTCATCCCTCTCCCGGGCAGGTCGGTGGACCGGGTGCCCCGGCTCCCTACGTCCCCAGTGTGCTCCCGCCCGGGGAGGCGCGGCATCCGGGGGCGCGAAATCTGCCGCCCTCCGTGAATTCCGTTCGATCTCGCCGCCATATCTCCTTGGACAAGCGCGCCGGATTATGGACGGCAGCACCGCGTTCGCCGCACCTGGACCACGGCCTCATTGCGCGAGTTGCTGCCGTTCTCGCGCCGCGTTAGCTTGAGTGGGACTGCCTGAAGCCGTCATCTGACGACTCGTCACTCACACCTTCGATAAAGAGGCGAAGATTCGTGGCTGATATTCTTTTCGTGCTGACCGGTGCGAGCTACTGGACACTCCGGGACGGTCACCGCCACCCGACCGGTTATTGGGCCGAGGAGTTCGTGGCCCCTTACACCGCGTTCACGAGGGCCGGACACAAGGTCACCGTCGCGACGCCGGGAGGAGTCGTCCCCGTCGTGGACACGATGAGCCTGCGACCGAGCATGACCGGGGGCGAGGAGAACTCCCTGGAGCTGGAGTCCGCCATCGAGGCGGCCGAGGAGCTGCGTCATCCGGTGCGCCTCGACCAGGTCGGCATCGACGACTTCGACGCGGTGTACTACCCCGGTGGACACGGGCCGATGGAGGACCTCTCGTCCGACGCGGACTCCGCCCGGCTGCTGCGCGAGACCCTGGCGTCGGGCAAGCCCCTGGGCATCGTCTGCCACGCTCCGGCCGCGCTCCTCGCCACCCGTGACGAGAACGGGACCACGCCCTTCGCCGGTTACCGTGTGGCCGGGTTCAGCAACGAGGAGGAAGCCGGTGTCGGTTTCGCCGACCGGGCCAAGTGGCTGCTCGAGGACGAGCTGAAGAAGCTGCCCACGGAGTACTCGCGGGGCCCGGCGTGGGAGCCGTACACGGTGGTGGACCGCACTCTCTACACCGGTCAGAATCCCGCGTCGTCCGGACCGCTGGCCGAGGAAATGCTCAAGGTTCTCACCTGAGGGTTCCGCCGGGCACAGAACCTGCCCTCCTTCGCGTGCGCCGGTCGCCGGTCTCGGGGCACACGGGCGGGACGCTGACCTCCACCACCCGAAAGGGACCCAGGCATGGCCCTCGATCACGTACTCCCCGGGCACATCGGCTTCGGCACGGCCCCCCTCGGGAACATGTTCCGCGCCGTCTCGGACGAAGAGGTGTCGGCGACGCTCGACGCGGCCTGGGACCAGGGCATCCGCTACTACGACTCGGCGCCGCTGTACGGAGCCGGACTCGCCGAGATCCGCCTGGGCGAACTGCTGTCGCGGAAGCCGCGGGACGAGTTCGTACTGTCCTCGAAGGTGGGCCGGGTGATCCTCGACGAGGTCGAGTCCGGCGGCAGGGACCTGGGCGACAAGGGCGATCTCTTCGCGCACGGGAGGCCCAACAAGATCCTGCACGACTGGACGGCCGACGCGACCGAGCGCTCCATCGAAGGCAGCCTGGAACGTCTCGGAGTGGACCGGCTGGACATCGTCTGGGTGCACGACATCGCCCAGGACTTCCACGGCGACCAATGGCTCGGCAAGTTCGAGGAGGCGCGGACGGGTGCCTTCCGGGTCCTGTCCCGTCTTCGGGACGAGGGCGTCATCAGGGCCTGGGGGCTCGGGGTCAACCGCACCGAACCCGTCGAGATCACCCTCGAACTGGACGAGCCCAAGCCCGACGGCTTCCTGCTGGCCGGCCGGTACACCCTGCTGGACCACGCGCACGCCCTGCAACGGCTCCTGCCGCTGGCGGAACAGCAGGACGTCGGCATGGTCGTCGGCGGCCCCTACAGTTCAGGCATCCTCGCCGGCGGTACCCACTTCGAGTACCAGGACGCGCCCCCGGAGATCGTCGAGCGGGTCAGGCGCATCAAGGAGATCGCTGACCGGCACGGCGTCCCGATCAAGGCCGCCGCGCTCCAGTTCTCCCTCGCCCACCCCGTGAGCGACGCGGTCATCCCCGGCGCGACCAAGCCCAGCCGCATCAGCGAGGATCTCTCCGCCCTGCGGGAGGACATCCCCCTGGCGTTCTGGCGGGAACTCCGCGAAGCCGGGCTGGTCAGCCCACTGGCACCCCTGCCCGGCGGCGCCTGAAAGTCCCCGACGCGGAGGCGGTGCGACCGGAATGATCCTCGGGGTCATCTTCGCCGTCCTGGCTGCTGCCAGCAATGCCCTGGGCACCGTGCTGCAACGGCGGGCAGTGGTCCACGTGCCCGATTCCCGGGGGCGGGGACTGGGTCTCGTCGGCGACCTGCTGCACAACCCGGCCTGGTTCGTGGGGATTCTGGGCACCGTTCTCGCCGCGCTGTTCCAGGCCCTCGCCCTCCTCTGGGGGTCGCTGGCCACCGTCCAGCCGATCTTCATCCTCGAGCTGCCACTGGCCCTCGTCTTCGGCAGCGTGGTGTTCCGGGTCGGGGTGTCGCGGAAGGCATGGGGATGCGTGATCTGCATCTTCACCGGCCTGGCCGTCGCTCTGTTCTCGGCCGCCCCCTCAGGGGGACGGCCCCAGGTGCCGGGCATGGCGTGGGTGCCGACGCTCCTCGTCCTCGGCGGACTCGGCGCGGCGTTCGTCGCCGTCGGACTGCGGCGCCCGCAAGGGGCCGCGCGGGCCGCCTACTTGGCGCTCGCGGCGGCGATCGGCAACGCGCTCACGGCAGCCCTTGTGAAGTCGTCGATGTATGTCCTGTCCGAGGAGGGAGCGGCCGGCTTCTTCCTGACGTGGCAGACCTACGGGTTCGCGATCGCCGGGTCGTCGTCCGTCATTCTGCTCGGTTATGCGATGCAGGGAGGTCCCCTCATCGGCTCCCAGCCGGCGCTGACGCTCGGTGACGCCTCTGTCAGCTTCTTCCTCGGAGTGACCCTCTACGCGGAGTCGCCCCGCGGCGGTTGGTGGCTGGTCCCGGCGCTCGCGGGAGCGGCCCTGGTCGTCTACGGGGTGTTCGCGCTCTCCCGCACCCGCTGCCTCACCAAGTGTGTCAACCCTGCGGAGGAGAACCGGGACGAGCCCCGGCACGGGCGGCCGGCGGCCGAGGCCATGTGACGCCCGCCCGGAGCCTGCGCCCTCGTCCGCGCTGTCGACGCGTGGACGCCGCGGCGGCACGGACGGGGCCGTCGATCTCCGCCTGGAGACGGCGCATCGTGTCGAGGTGGTCTGCCATCCAGACCATCCTCACGGCCGTCGCCGTGCCCTGTTCCGAGCCCGCCCGCAGATCGCGGCTCACGCTTTCGTACAGGGCCGCGTCCACGACCGGGCGGCTCGGCGGGCGGCCCGGCGCGGCCCCGCCCCCGGCCAATGCCCGGCCGGCCGACTCGAACCACGAGGTGACGGACTGGCACGAGTCGAGGATCTCGTGACCGGCCGCGGCCCGGCCGTTCTCGGGGGCGTGCCCCGCGCGCGACCACAGGTCGGTGACGGCGTCGGCGGTCAACCGGAGGATGGCGACCGCGTCCACCAGCGCGGTCACGTCGGCCAGAGCGAGGTGCTTGGTCCCGCGTTCCGCCAGGTACTCGCGGAACGCGTCGTCGAGCCGGCGGGCGGAGGCCAGCGCGCGCCGCCGGTCGTCGTCGCCGGAGCCCGAGCCCCCGGCTCGGGCCCTGTCGCAGAGCGCCACCCCCGTCACGACGGCTCCGCGCAGGTACCGCGCGCCGTCGCCGAGGGCGTCGCACAGCACCCGGCCCAGTGCGGCCGCGGCGCCCAGCGGCCAGAACAGCAGTCCGACCACCAGGCTGACGGCGCATCCGAGGGCCACGTCCTCGATCCTGACCAGCCCGAGCTGCCAGCCCTCGGGGTGGATGATGCTGAACAGGACCAGCAGCACGACGGTGAATCCGGCCTGTCCGGCGGTGAACGCCGTGACGGCGGCCTCCATCCCCACGAGGATGATCGCCACGGGCAGCAGCAGCCACAGAACGACGGGATGCGCGCCCAGCGCCAGGATGAGAGGTGCGCCCACCACGAATCCCAGTACCGTGCCGAGCAGGGCCCGCTGGACCGTCTGGCCCGTGCCCACGGCGTTGGAACGCAGGACGGCGAGGGTGCCGGAGGCCACCCAGAAGGCGTGGCCCAGACCGGTCAGGTGGGCGACCACCACCGCCAGACTCAGCGCCGCCGCCCCGCGCAGGCTGTTGTGGAGCCAGACGGAGTTGCGGCTCAGGTGTGCCGCGAAGCGTTCCAGCGCCGAGGACAGGGCGGAGTCGCTTCCCGGGGGACGGCGGCCGAGCAGCCGGTCCCGCCGGCTTCGCTGCCGCGCGGTCACGGCGAGCTGGATGTTGCCCGCGATCGCGCGCACGACGAAGCTCATGCTCTGAGCCCGGAAACTTGGCCCGAGCGCACCGATCAAGGTGTCGGTCGGCCCGGCGGCGGCCGGCCCGCTCCCACGGTCGGCGGGGGCCACCGGGACGGCGGACCGCCGTGGCAGGAGCCCGAGCATGGATTCTTCGAGGCTCGCCCGCGCCCGTTCCAGCCGAGCGACCAGGGGATCGAGGCCGTGCGGCACCGAGGCATCGGCCCGCAGGAGCGCCGCACTGTGCTCCAGGAGCTCCACCGTCGCCATTTTGGTCTCGCACACCAGGAGCTCGCTCAGCGGGTCCCTGCTCCTGCGCGCGTCCTGGTGCAGTACGGAGCCGAGCCAGATCACCTGGTCCACCAGCCGGACCACGGCCCGCGACGACAGCGACAGTCCGGTGGGCCGGTACGGCATGCCGTAGAAGGTCTTCCGCAAGTCGGACACGCCCTCCTCCGCCCGTCGGACCGCCGTTTCGAGGGCATGACCGTGCGCGGTCGGGTCGGGGGCACAGTCGACCTCGGCGCGCAGTCTGCCGGCGAGCAGGGCACAGGCCCGCGCGCCGGACGCGCGCAGCGGCTCGCTGACGGGGACCGGCCACATGAGGGTGACGGCGATCATCGAGGCCGCACCGCCCAGCGCCCACCCGATCACGTGCGCCGGGATCGCGTGGAGGGGCCCGCCCAGCGTCACCGGCAGGATGTAGGCGAACAGGAGTGATGTGGTCGCGCCGGCCAGGGCGGAGCTGACGATCCCGGAGAACAGGACGCAGAAGGCGATGACGAAGGTCACCGTTCCCGTCAGCCAGAGCGTCCGGCCGGCCAAGGTGCCCAGGCAGGTCATGACCGTGGTGGCCAGGATCAGCGCCGCCTGGCCGGCGATCCGCTCGCGCATCGGGCCGCCGAAGTCCACGAACAGCGTCAGCACCAGCGAGCCGAAGGCCGCGAAGACCCCGATGTCCGGCCGGCCCAGACCGACGTACGTCACGGCGAGGACGGACGGTGTCAGGATCGCCGCCCGCAGCGCCCGCCGCAGCGCCGCCAGTCCCGGATCGCGGCCGCGCAGCCAGGTGAGCGCGCCGCCCGGAGCCCGGCCGGGGTGGATGCGCCCACTACCACGTCCGCCTCTCGTCACCCGCCCACCCAGACGGTCCTGGGGTTCATGAACCCGCGCATTCCGAATATCTCGACAACCTCGCTCGCGGCCGGATTCGTTGACGTGATGGCCATATCGATAAGGGTACGAGCGGAATCCGGCGTCGGCAAGTTTTGGAATTACCTCACGTTCGCGGCGCCGGAAATAGTCCATTTTCTTGACCGGACGTGCTGCGCGCGACATGCGGATTCCAGAAAAAAGGCATTCCTGCGCTACTTCGCATTCCCGATCACGCCGCCCTCGATCCGTATTCCGCTCCGCCCGCTTACTCACCGCTCGTACGTGGCGAACATGGAGGCCCGCGCGATCGCGTGGGTGAACAGGAGGAAGTCCATGAGCGCGGGGGTCGTCGTCCCGGACACCTCCAGCTCCTCCACGTCGACGGCGTGCACCACCAGGAAGTAGCGGTCGGGGCCGTTCCCGGGGGGCGTGGCCGGCCCGAGGTACCTTCGGTGGCCCGCGTCGTTGGCGAGCGTCACCGCGTGGCCGGGCAGATCGCTCCCGTCTCCCGCCCCGGCGGGGAGGCCGGTCACGGAGGCGGGCAGATTGGCCACGGCCCAGTGCCAGAAGCCCGAGGCGGTGGGGACGTCCGGGTCGAACATGGCGACGGTGAAACTGCGGGTCTCCTCGGGGAATCCCGACCAGCTCAGCTGCGGGGAGACGTCCGCTCCGCCCGCCCCCAGGACGCCGCTCACCTGCTCGACGGCGAGCGGCGCACCGTTGGCCACGGACTGCGAGGTCACGGAGAAGGCCGGAATCGGCGGGAGATGGTCGTACGGGCCGTAGGGCTTGATCATGACAGCCTCTCGCATGCGCGGCGGATGGTTGCTGGAGGCGACCCGGCGTCACCGCCGTGCGAGCCGTGAAGGCAGCCGAACGCGCCCGGGGGAGGGCGGACCGGCGATGCAACTGTGGCTGCGGCGGCCGTCATTCAACGCTATGAGCAGTGCTTCGGGTCGGCAATCCGGACCTCGGTGACGTCAATCGCGCCGCGCAGTTCCGCCCGCGCCGCCTGCCGTGACGAGAATTGGCCGAGTACGACAGCCGAGTGGCCAACTGCCCCTCGTTGCCTCAAAATCAGAGGTTGATTGGCGCCCATATGCGATCGCCTATCCATGCGCCAGGGCCCGGGTTGCGTGGCGAGGGAACCGTGCAGGATTCTGGATTCGATGGAATCGGTTGCGGTGATATCGGCGTGAGCTCCGGCGACCGCTCCGCGACAGCGTTCACCCCGGGAGATAAGGCGGCTACTCCATGATGATGCGCGCGGCCCGAATGCACGGGTACAACGAACCGCTCCGGATCGAAGAGGTCCCCGTGCCCGAACCCGGGCCGGACGAAATCCTGATCAAGGTGGCCGCGGTCGGGATGTGCCGCAGCGACTACCAACTTCTCGACGGTTACTTCAAGGGCCCCTTCCCCGTGGACCTCCCCTACATCCCGGGTCATGAGGTGGCGGGCCGCGTGGTCGGGCTGGGCAGTGAGGTCCCGGACACGGTCGACTACGCGGTGGGTGACATGGTCGTGGTCAATCCGAGCTGGGGCGACGGTACGTGCCGGCAGTGCCGGGAGGGCAACGAGCAGCTGTGCAGCGGTAACGGCCGGTGGGTCGGCTTCGGCCCGCAGGGCGGGTTCGCCGAGTACATGCCGGTGCAGTACAACCACGCCATCCCGGTCTCCGCGGAAGCCGCGAAGCGGCCCGAACTGCTCGCCCCCATGACCGACGCGGGCCTCACCCCCTTCCGGGCGATGAAGAAACTCCGCGACACCGGGAAGATCGGCCCCGACCGGGTGGTCGGCGTCACCGGCATCGGCGGCCTCGGCAGCTACGGCATCCAGTACGCGAAGCTGCTCGGCGGCGGCGCGACCGTCGTCGCTCTCGCCCGGTCCGACAACAAGCTCGACGTGGCGAAGAAGAACGGCGCCGACTACGGGATCAACGTCAGGGACAAGTCCACCGAGGCCATCCAGGGCGAACTGGAGGATCTCACCGGCAGCGCGACCTTCGACGCCGTCCTGGACTGCGTCGGCAGCGAGCAGTCCATCCCGATGGCGTTCGACCTGCTCGGCCCGGAGGGAGTGGTGGCGAGCGTCGGCCTGATGAGCGACCACGTCAGCATCGCCCAGTTCCCCTTCGTGGGCACCGAGCGCACCTACCTCGGGTCCTTCTGGGGCAACCACGCGAATCTGGTCGAGGTGCTCTCGCTCGCGGAGAAGGGCCTGGTCGAACACGATGTCACCAAGGTCAAGCTCGAGGACGTCAACGAGAACCTCGAAGCTATCGGCCGAGGGGATGTCGTCGGCCGCCTGGTCATCGTCTTCGAGGACTAGAGGTCCACGGGGTTGCCGCGGCGGG
>NZ_MUNH01000303.1:0-1080 GCF_002154615.1 Streptomyces recifensis | reverse complement strand
TGGCGGGAATCGAACCCGCGTCCACCGGTGCAGAAACAGGGCTTCTCCGTGTGCAGTCCGCTTCGATTTTCTCAGCCCCGGAGATCACGCGGACAAGTCTCCGACGGGCTCAGTCACTGTTGGATTTCCCTCTTCACCCCGTGACCGGGATCAAGGTTTAGTTCCCTAGCTGATGCCAGGATCCGGGTCGGGAACAGCCCCGGGCTGACACTTCGCAAGTCGCTACTTAGGCAGCGAGGGCGAAGGAATCGCGCTTGGTGTTGGCGATTATTTTTTGCGACATATGGTTTACGAGATCATTGCCGCTTCCTCGACACGCTTCCCCTGCTTCGACATCCGCTGTCGAAACCGATCATCCCCATGTTGTTTTTTCAATGCCCCCCCGCAGGAGGCGGCGCACCCTCGATGGAGTGCTGTGCCATCGTACGTGACCAACGCGGGAGTGTGCCAGCCTATTCCCGCGGGCCCGGTCAGACGCCGCGCTGCTTGCGCTTGGCGGCCGCGATGGCCCGGTCCGACTCGCGCCGGTCCTGCTTCTCGCGCAGGGTCTGCCGCTTGTCGTACTCCTTCTTGCCTCGTGCCAGCGCGATCTCCGCCTTGGCACGGCCGTCCTTGAAGTACAGGGCGAGGGGCACGATGGTGTGGCCCGTCTCCTGGGACTTCGCCTCCAGCTTGTCGATCTCCTCGCGGTGCAGCAGCAGCTTGCGCTTGCGGCGCACCGCGTGGTTGGTCCAGGTGCCCTGGCTGTACTCGGGGATGTGGGCGTTGTGCAGCCACGCCTCGTTCCCGTCGATCTGGACGAAGCCGTCCGTCAGCGAGGCCCGGCCCTGGCGCAGCGACTTCACCTCGGTGCCGGACAGCACGATCCCGGCCTCGTAGGTGTCGATGATCGCGTAGTCGTGCCGGGCCTTCTTGTTCTGGGCGACGAGCTTGCGCTTGCCGTCCTTGACCTTGCCCTTGGCGGAGGCCGCCCCGCCCTGCTTGGGCTGGGACTCCTTCGGTACGTACATTCCCTTGCTCATAGTGCCGCCCATTTTCGCACCATGGAGGGGGGCGAAGGGAAGCGGATTAGGGGTGGGG
>NZ_MUNH01000302.1:0-1171 GCF_002154615.1 Streptomyces recifensis | reverse complement strand
GACTCGAACCCACGGCCGACGGATTATGAGTCCGCTGCTCTAACCGGCTGAGCTACCGCCCCTCGCGGCGTGTCGCGTACAACTGTGCGCGCCGTCTGCCGCAGCATAGCCGCTCATACGATCTCCTGCTTCGGATGGTCGGCTTCCGCGCTGCTTCCCTGACCTGGAACGACTCCGCCGAGCCGTCCCGGAGCGCCCGGACATGAGCCCGCACATGAAAAAGGACCCCGCAGGGTCCTCGTTCAATGCCGTCGTACAACGCGCTCCCCCGACTGGACTCGANNGCCAATTGAGCTACAGGGGATCGCTTCGTCTGCATCGAACGCATCCACCTGGGTATTCGCCAGGGGGCGGGCGCTCGCTGCGACACATACATTAGCGCAAGCAGGGGGGTGCTCCGCCAATCGGTTCGCCTCCGGCGCCGTCACAGCACCACAGACCCCCGTCAGGGACTACGCAAGGAAGGGTGGCCCACATGCGCTACCGGCTCACGTTCGTCGCCGGACTGGCCGTCGGATACGTACTCGGAGCACGCGCCGGCCAGCAGCGCTACGAGCAGATCAAGAAGGCCGCTCGCGGGATCGCGCAGAACCCCGCCGTGCGCAACTCCGCCGAGACCGCCGCCCAGCAGGGCAAGGTCTACGCGGGCAAGGCGCTGCACACGGTGAGCGAGAAGGTCGGCGATCACGTCCCCGAGTCGTTCACCGAACGGGTCCGCTCCCGGCTCGGCCGCAACGGCCACGGCCGGCCGGCCGAGGACGACTGGGGCACCAGCCACCCCTGAACCGGCCACCCCACGCGCGTGCCCCCTGAAGCGCGGCTCCAGGGGGCACAGGCGTACCGGCCGGAGCAGCCCGCGCTCTGCGGCAGAATTTGAGCCATGGGGATAGTCGCCGGGTTGGACAGTTCGCCCGCATTCACTCGCATCGTGGTCTGCGACACGGACACGGGGGCCGTGCTGCGTCAGGGGTACGCCCCGCATCCGCTGGACGTGCCGGACGGCGCCCCGCGGCCCAGTGACGTCGACCCGCAGGTGTGGCTGCTCTCCCTGGGGGAGGCCGCCGGCGGCGGCCTGCTGGAGGGCGTGCAGGCCATCGGCGTCTCCACGCAGGCCAACGCCGTGGTCCCGCTGGACGCGCAGGGCAACACCGTTCGCCCGGCCATGGCCGGG
>NZ_MUNH01000301.1:0-7658 GCF_002154615.1 Streptomyces recifensis | reverse complement strand
CGGTGACCCCCGCCGCCCGCCGTTTCGCCCTGATCGGCGGTTCGCTGGGCAATCTCGTGGAGTGGTACGACTGGTTCGTCTACGCCAGCTTCGCGATCTACTTCGCGGACTCCTTCTTCCCCGGCGACAATCCGACGACGAAGCTGCTGAACACCGCCGGTATCTTCGCGGTCGGTTTCCTGATGCGTCCGGTCGGCGGCTGGGTGCTGGGGCGGGCGGCGGACCGGCACGGCCGCAAGAGCGCGCTGACCCTCACCGTCACCCTGATGTCGGTCGCGGCCCTGCTGATCGCCGTCGCGCCGACCTACGGCCAGGCGGGCTACTTCGGCGCGCTGGTGCTGCTGCTGGCGCGGCTGCTCCAGGGGTTGAGCATCGGCGGTGAGTACGCGGCCAGCGCCACCTATCTGACCGAGGCGTCCGCCCGGAACCGGCGCGGGCTCGGCTCGTCCTTCCAGTACGTCTCCATGACCTGCGGGCAGCTGCTCGGTCTGGCGATCCTGATCACGATGCAGCACACCCTCACCACCGGGCAGTTGCAGAGCTGGGGCTGGCGGGTGCCGTTCGTGCTGGGCGCGGTGTTCGCGCTGGTGGTGTTCTGGCTGCGGCGGCGGCTCACGGAGACGGAGGCGTTCACCGAGGAGACGGGCGGCGGCACCGACACCGCGCGCGGCTCGCTCAGGGCGCTGTGGGAGCACCGCCGGGAGGCCGGTCTGGTGATGGCGCTGACCCTGGGCGGCACGGTGGCCTACTACACCTACACCACCTACCTCACCAAGTATCTGATCGGCAGCGCGGGCATGGCCAAGTCGACGGCCACGCTGGTGAGTTTCACCGCGCTCGCGGTGTTCGCCGCGATCCAGCCACTCGCCGGGACGCTCTCGGACCGGATCGGCCGCAGGCCGCTGCTGATCACCTTCGCGGTGGGGTGCACGGTGGGCACGTACCCGATCATGACGGCGCTGGGGTCGGCGCACTCCTACTGGTCGGCGCTGGGGCTCTCCCTGCTGGCGCTGGTGATCGTCACCGGGTACACCTCGATCAACGCGGCCGTGAAGGCGGAGCTGTTCCCGACGCGGGTGCGCGCGCTCGGTGTGGCCCTGCCGTACGCGCTGGCCAACGCCCTGTTCGGCGGGACGGCGGAGTATGTGGCGCTGTGGTTCAAGGACGCCGGCCACGAGAGGATGTTCTTCTGGTACGTCTCGGGGTGCGCGCTGGTCTCGCTGGTCACCTATGTGCTGATGCCGGACACCCGTGACGCGGCGCTCAGCCGGGCCGAGGCGGACGCCGGCACCGGTGCCGGGCTCGCCTCCGCGAAGGCGGCCGGCTGACCTGACCTGGTGCGGTACCGGAACCGGGCCACCGCATAGGCTGCGGCCCAGGTCAGCACCCGGCACGAGGACTTCCCATGCACGCCCTGCTCGTCGAGGACGACGACCGGATGGCCCAGGCACTCACCACCGCCCTGGTTCAGCGCGGCCACACCGTGCGCCGGGCCGCCCGCGCCCTGGACGCGCTCCGCCACGTGCGGGAGGCCGAGTTCGTGCTGCTGGACCTCGGCCTGCCCGACCTGGACGGGCTGGAACTGCTCAGGCGGCTGCGCACGGTGTGCGCGGCGCCCCTGATCGTGGTCACGGCCCGCTGCGAGGAACGGGACATCGTGCAGGCGCTCCGGGCGGGCGCGGACGACTACGTGGTCAAGCCGTTCCGGATGAACGAGCTGATGGCCCGCATCGACACCGTCCGCCGCCGCACCGGCGCCCTGGCCCCCCGCCCGGACGCCGGCCCGGGCCCGGTGCGCGCCGGGGACGTGGAGGTGGACCTCGCGGGCCGCACGGTCACCGTCGCGGGGACGGAAGTGCGGCTGACCCGGCGGGAGTTCGACGTGCTGGCGATGCTGGCCGCCCGCCCGGAGGAGGTGCACTCCCGCGAGGAGATCCTGGACCGGATCTGGGGTGACGCCTTCCTCGCCGCGTCCCGCTCGCTGGACGTGCATGTGGCCGGTATCCGGGCCAAGACCGGCCGGGCCGAACTGGTGCGCACGGTCCGGGGCTTCGGCTACCAACTGGGCGCGCGATGAGGCGCAGGCTGCTGGCGGTGCTGATGGTGGTGATGGGAGCGGCGGCCCTGCTGCTGTCCGTCCCGCTGGCCGAGTCGTACGCGGCCGGGCGCACCGAGCATCTGCTGCTCCAACGCCGGGCCGACGCCGTGCGGTTCGCCGACCTCGCGGACCGGGTCCGCTCCCCCGCCGACCGCACGGAACTGTCCACCGAGATCCGCCGGTACGCCGGGCTGTACGGCGCCTCCGTGGCGGTGTCGGACACCTCGGGCCGGACCGTCGCGCGCGCCGGGGCTCCGGTGCCGTCTCCGGCGGCGCGGGAGGCGCTGGGGCGGGCGCTGACCGGCCGGTCCACCGAGCGTCTGCCGACGGTACGGCCGTGGGGTCCGCGCCGGCTGGTACTGGCCGAGCCGGTGGGCCGGGACGAGCGGGTGAGCGGGGCGGTGCTGATGGCCGTGCCGACCGGGGCCGCCCGCCGGGACGTGACCGTGCGCTGGCTGCTGATCGCGTGCGGCGCGCCGGCGGTCCTCGCCGCCGCGGGCCTGGTCGCGGCGGGGATCACCCGCTGGCTGATGCGTCCGGTTCAGGACCTCGACCGGGCGGTGGCGCGGCTGGCCTCGGGCAGACTGGAGGCGCGGGCCGTCTCGGACACCGGACCGCCCGAACTCCGCAGCCTGCGTGAGCAGTTCAATGCCATGGCGGAGGCGGTCGCGGACTCGATCGGGCGGCAGCGGGCCTTTGTCGCGGACGCCTCGCACCAGTTGCGCAATCCGCTGGCCACGCTGGTGCTGCAACTGGAGAACGTCGAACCTCATCTGGCACCGGGACCGGGCCGCGAGGAGCACTCCCGCGCGCTGGACGAGGCGGAGCGGCTGACCGAACTCCTGGACGGACTGCTGGCGTTGGCGCGGGTGGAGGCCGGTTCGGCGGAGCGGGCCGAGCAGGATCTCTCCGGCGCGGTGGCGGGCCGGGTGGCGGCCTGGGAGCCGGTGTTCGACGCCTCGGAGCTGACGCTCACCGCTGCCGGGGTACCGCCCGGCCTGCGGGTGCGGGCGGTACCGGACGCGGTGGGGCGGGTGCTGGACGCGGCGCTGGACAACGCGGTGAAGTTCGTACCGGCCGGTGGGCGGGTGACCGTGTCGGCACAGGCCGTCGGAGGCGGCCAGGTCGTGGTGCGGGTGGCCGACGACGGCCCTGGTGTCCCCGACGGTCAACTCCCGCTCCTCACAAGGCGCTTCGTGCGGGCACCCGAGCATCAGAACGTGCCCGGTACCGGCCTGGGTCTGGCCATCGCTGACGAGATCGCCCGGCTCAGCGGAGGACGGCTGGCCGCCCGGGCCGGGACTCCGCGCGGGCTGGTGGTGGAGCTGTGGCTGCCCGCTCAGCCGTACACGGACCGGTAGTACGCCACCGCTCCCGGATGCAGCGGGAGGTCGCCGGTGGCGACGGCGAAGCGGGGTTCCAGCCGCGCGCCCGCGGTGACCTCGCGCAGCAGCACCCGCCAGCGGTCGAACACCACCCGCAGGACGTCACGCGCGTCCCGGTCCGGCACCTGGGGGCTGGCCAGCAGATAGTTGCCGACGCCGATGGTGGTGACCGGCGCGGTGAGCCCGTAGACCCCCGCCGGCAGGGTGACCGCCGAGTACACCGGGCCGTACTCCGCACGCAGCGCCTCCGCCTCGGCCTCCAACGGCAGGACACGCAGCGGTAGTCGGCGGGCGAGCGCCGACAGGGCCGGGGTGGGGACCCCGCCGGCCCAGATCAGGGCGTCCACCGTGCCCCGGCGCAGCGCCGCCACCGAATCGGCGAGCCCGAGCCGCTGTTCCCGTACCGCGCGCCCGCCCGTCAGCCCCGCCACCCGCAGCAGCCGTCCGGCGAGCACCTGGGCCCCCGAGCCGGTGGCGCCGGTGGCCACGGGGCGGCCCGCGAGGTCGGCCACGGAGCGCACCGGGCCGTCGGCACGGGCCAGGAGGTGCGTGTAGTTGACGTAGACGCGGGCGAGCGCCGTCACCGGGGCCGGGGCCGCGAAGGGCGCCGCTCCGTGCAGCGCCTGCTCGGCGGCGTCCGCCATGGCGAGGGCCAGGTCCGCCGAACCGGCCGTCAGCCGACGCAGGTTGTCCACGCTGGCGGCCGTACTCACCGGAGTGATGCGGGGATGCGGCGGGGTGCGAGCGGCCTCGGCGGCGAGGGCGCGCCCGAAGGCGTGATACGGCCCGCCGGGGGCGCCCGTGGCCAGCGTGAGCCGCCGGTGCGGGCCGTCGTTCCGGCCGCAGCCGGGCAGCGCGAGGGCCGGTCCGCCGAGCAGGGCGGAGCGCAGCAGCCCACGTCGGCTGATCGGTCGGCCGGTCACCGCGGCAGCGTAACGCCCTTGCGGAAAGCGCCCGGAGGCGCCCGGGAGGTGGGCCACCGGCAATTGCCGCTATCGTTTGCGACCTCATCCCCCCGGCCTTGGAAGGATCTCGGCGTGGCATGGAAGGCACTGCGCTCGGCGCTGGAAGCGGTTTATCTGCGGCGGCTCAACCGCAAGCTGGAGGGCCTCCCCCGGCCCCGGCATGTGGCGATCATGCTGGACGGCAACCGGCGCTGGGCGCGCGGCGCGGGGCACACGGACGTCCGTGAGGGTTATCGGGTCGGCGGTGCGAAGGTCACGGACTTCCTGCACTGGTGCGCCGACGCCGAGATCAGCCACGTCACCCTGTGGATGCTCTCCGACGACAACCTGCACCGTCCGGCCGCCGAACTCGGCCCGCTGCTCGACATCATCGAGGAGACCGTGCGCCGGGTCTGCGCGACCGACGCGCCGTGGGAGATCGAGATCATCGGCGCACTGGACCTGCTGCCGGGCGACACCGCGCGGGTGCTGAAGGAGGCCGCCGCCACGACGACCGGCCGGGGCGGCCTGAAGGTCGACGTGGCGGTCGGTTACGGCGGGCGCCGGGAGATCGTCGACGCGGTCCGGGCCGCCTTCGACAAGCACATCCGCGCCGGGGGCGACCCGCGCGACCTGGCCGCCGACTTCGACCTGGCGCACATCACCGACAACCTGTACTCCCCCGCCGGGCACGACACCGACTTCGTCATCCGCACCTCCGGCGAGCAGCGCCTGTCCGGCTTCCTGCTGTGGCAGTCGGCGTACGCGGAGGTGCACTTCGTGGACGTGCTGTGGCCCGCCTTCCGCCAGATCGACCTGCTGCGCGCGCTGCGCTCGTACGCGGCACGCGAGCGGCGTTACGGGCGCTGAGCGGGCGTCAGTCCAGGCCGAGGCCCCGGCGGCCGGCGGCGTTGAGGCGCGCGGCCGGGAAGCGGTCGGGCCAGGCGCGCTCGTAGTGCTCCTCGGGGAAGTCGGCCGGGCTCGATCCGGTGAGGAACGCCTCGCGCACCGAGGAGGCGTACGCCTCGTTGCGCGGGCACCACGGGGCGGCGGGGATGTACATGACGTTGCCCCAGCCGCGCTGGCCCCGGACCGGCGCCACGCTGTGGATCATGTCGCAGTGCCACCAGACGGAGTCGCCCGCGCGGACGTCGGGGATGCCGGTGAGCGCCCTCATGAGCAGCGGGTGCCACTTCTCGCTCGCCGGGAAGACCTGGTTGACGGTGACGCCGCACATGTCGTCCTCGGGGACGTCGGCCAGCAGCGGGCGCAGCATCAGGTAGGCCATGGCCTCGGGGATCGGCACGGTGTGCAGGACGCCCTGGTCATGGTCCATGTCCGACAGCGCGGTCCAGCCCTGGAAGGTGCGGAACGCCGAGCACATGGTGGAGCCGGGGTACTGCGGGCCCTCGGTGCGGTGGGCCGGGTCCCACGGGTCGTACTCCTCCACGGTGCCGTCGAAGAGGTGGCGGAAAGCCCGCTGGGAGGCGCCGGTCATCCACAGGTCGAGGGTGCCGGGGTCGCAGTGGGTGCCCAGGCCGGCGGAGTCGGTGCCGGGCGGCCGGCGGCGGATGCGGTCGGGGTAGAGGGCGTCGCGGTCGGGGTCGAACCACTGGACGCCGTCGGAGGTGTGCCGCCAGAAGGAGTTGAGGAAGGACTGCACGCGGGCCATGCGCTCGCTCTGCCGGGCCTCCATCTGCGCCGGGGACCAGTAGACGGGGTAGATCTCGGGCTTGGAGCCGACGCTGCCGAAGAAGTCGTCGCCGGGACCGGTGTAGTTCTCGAAGAAGCGGTTGCCCTCGACGTAGTCCACGATCCCGGCGTCCCAGGCGAGCGCCTGCTCGCGGGGGAAGTGGCCGCGTACGACGAGGCAGCCGCGGGCGGTGATGCGTGCCGACTGCTCGGGGGTGACGGTGCCGTTCTCGATGTCGGCGTAGTCGACGACCGGCCAGACGTCGTCACCGGCCGCCTCGATCTCCGCGACACGGGCGGCCACTCGTCGCTCGACGGCGGCGAAGACCTCCTCGACGCTGCGGCCGGACGCCTCGATGCGGGTCCGGAGGGCGGCTTTGATCTCGCGGATCGCGGCAGGGAGGTCGGTGGGGACGGTTTCCCAGTGCGGCAGGTCGCTGCGGGTGAGGGTCATGGCGGCCCGGCTCCTTTGGTGAGGGCTCCTTACTAAATGCACGTTAGGCGGGACCGCCGCTTTGGGCAAGAGTCCTTACTAGACTCGGGTCCATGACACCCGCCAAGCCCTCGCTGGAGATGCTGCGCGCCCTCACGGACGAGAACGTGCTGCGCGCCCTCATGGCCGACCGGCGGCTGACCCGCGCGGAGATCGCGGCCCGCACCGGCATCTCCAAGCCGACCATCTCCGACGCCGTGCAGCGCCTCGCGGCCTCCGGTCTGGTGGTGGACACGGGCGAGCGCACGACGGGACGCGGCCGCGCGGGCTCGTACTACGCACTCGCACCGGGGCTCGGCACGGCGCTGGTGGCGAGCATCTCGCCGCGCGGAGTGACGGCCGAGACGGTGGACGCGCTCGGCGACACCGTGGGGCGGGCTCACGCGGCCCTCAGCCGCAACGCGGGCGAGCACCAGGCGGCCAGGGCGCTGGCCGAGGCGGCGGCCCGGCTCGCGAGCCCCACGCGGCTCGCCGTCGTCAGCGCCGCCGACCCCGTCGACCGCGCGACCGGCCGCCTCGTCCGCCTGCCCGACGCCCCCTTCCTGGTCGGCGCCCTCGACCCGGCCGCTGTGCTCGCCCCCCACGTCGCCGGGCCCGTCCTGGTCGACAACGACGTCAACTGGGCCGCCCGCGCCGAACACCAGGCCGTGGGCGTCGACGACTTCGTGTACGTCCACCTCGGCGAGGGCCTCGGCTGCGCCGTCGTCACCGACGGCGCCGTCCGGCGCGGCCACCGGGGTCTGGCCGGCGAGATCGCCCATGTGCACACCACCGGCCCGGACGGCTCGGCCATGCCGCTGACGGAGGTCTTCGCCGCGCTCGGCCTGCGCCGGCCGGACTCGACGGCCATCGACGTTCCGGCCCTGGAGGCGGCCATCACCTCCGACGCAGGTTCGGCGCAGACGCTGGCGCGCGCGGTGGCCGGCGTGCTGAGCGCGGCCGTGGCCTTGGCGGACCCGGCGCTGATCGTGCTGGGCGGGGAGTGGGGACGCCTTCCGGCGATGCGGGCGGCGATCGACCACCAGCTCGCCGCCGGCCCGCGTCCC
>NZ_MUNH01000300.1:0-2771 GCF_002154615.1 Streptomyces recifensis | reverse complement strand
TCGGCGCCGGGGCCTTCCTCGCCGTGGCGCCCGAAGGCCCGCTGCGCGACCTGCTCAGTGACGTCGTGCGCAGGGGAGCCCGCTCCGCCAGCGCGGACAGCGAACCCCAAGGGGCGGCCAACCAGCGTCGGTTCACCACCGCGACCCGCATCGAGGGAACCGACGACTACCTGCTCAACGGCAGCAAGGTCTTCGTCGGGCACGCGCCCGTCGCCGAGGTGGTCAGCGTCTCCGCCACGGTCCACGAGGACGGCGTCGACCGGGTGCGGATGTTCTTCGTGGGTACCGACAGCCCCGGAGTGACCAGCGGTGACTGGCACACGTACATGGGCATCAGAGGATTCCCCAACGGCTGGCTGGAGTTCGAGGACGTACGGGTGAGCGGCGGCCACATACTCGTCGAGCGGGACCTCGGTCACGTCGTCCGCACCACCCCCGCCACCGCCCGGCTCGTCGGCCGCGGCCGCATGCACCTGATCGCGGCTCCGTCGCTCGCCGTCGCCCGGCTGTGCGTGGGCTGGATGCGCGAATTCGCCGCCCGACGAGTGATCGACGGGCGGCCGCTGGCGGAGTACGACGAGGTGCGGCGGCGACTGGCCGAGAGTCTGGCCGACACCTTCGCCATCGAGACCATGGCCCAGTGGTGTCTGCTCCCCGAGGACCAGGGCCGGGGCCTCAACCTCCGGTTCGAGCAGAACGCCGTCAAGAACGCCTCCTCGCTCCTCGCCTGGGAGACCGCCGAGCGCGCCATGTCCCTGCTGGCCGGTGAGGGGTACGAGACGGCGCCCAGCAAGCGGCTGCGCGGCGCACCCCCCGTCCCCGTCGAACGCTTCCTGCGGGATCTGCGCAACCTGCGCATCTCCGGCGGTGTCGACTTCCAGATCGACTACTGGATCGCCCAGCGCGCGATCCTGTCGTACTACTACCCCGAGCCGGACCACGCCGCCGCACTCGAAGGCGCGGACGAGGCTCCCCTGGACACCACCGGCACGGTCCTCACCGGCCGCAACCTCGGTCACCTGCGATGGGCGGCGGAGCAGACCCGGGCCTTCGGACGCACCTGCCTCGGCCTGGCCCGCAGCCACCCCGACCGTGCGGAGCTCGACGCCGAGGAGCGCACTCTCATCCAACTCGCCGGGATCAGCCGGGAGATCCTCGGCGTGACGCTCGTGCTGGCCCGCGCCTCCAAGCTCTCGGCCGCCGGGGACGACAGTGCCCAGGCGCTGGCCGACATCTTCTGCACCGCAGCCCGGCAGCGGGTGACCGATCTCCTCGGCCGGCTTCAGAGCCCGCCCGGACCGGACGCCGAGGCGGTCGCCTCCGCGTGGATGTCCGGTACCGCGTACGCATACCTCGCCGCCGACGGCGCCCCGCGCCCGTCCCACGGTGGCAGCATCGATAAGGGACTGTCATGAGCACATCCATTTTGCACGTCCCGCTGACCGTGGGACAGGAGGCGATGTGGGTCTCCTGGAAACTCGACCCCGAGCAGTGGACCCACATCATTCCCCTGCCCTTCGAGGTGAGCGGCACCCTGGACCTCGACCGGCTCCGCCACGCCGTCGCCGAGACCGGTGAGGCGTTCCCGCAGCTCCGCGCCCGCGTGCGTGCGGGTACGGACGGACCGGTCCTCGACTGGTCGAACGCCCCGGACATCGCCGTCCGGCGCACGCGCACCGCCCAGGACCGCGACAGCGCGATCCGGACCGCCTGGCAGACCCCCTTCGACCTGCGAGGCGGCCCCCTCGCCCGTGTCGACGTCATCGACGGCCCGGACTACACGGTCCTGCTGATCGCCGTGCACCACCTCGTCCACGACGGCGCCTCCGTCCTGCTGTTCCTGGACGCCTTGCGCGCCGCCTACCGCGGTGAGGAGCTCCCGCGCGAGGACCACGCCCCGGCTCTCGCCGCCTTCGCCGCACGGACGCGCGATCTCGCCGACGGCCCCCTCGGGGAGGAGCACAGGCTCCACTGGAAGGAGACCCTCGCCGACGGCGGCGGTGACTTCACCCTGCCCGCAGGACAGGAGGAACCCCGCTACACCGTCCTCAGCGAGGCCCTCCCGCAGGACCTCGCCGCCGCGCTGCGCGACCGCGCCGCCGAGTCGGGCATGTCGTTCGCCACCGTGCTGATGGGTGCCTGGTACGCCCTGCTGCGGCGCCACAGCGGGAGCGGCGACGTGCTCTCGTTCCTGCCGTACCACGGCCGCTCACTGCCCGAAGTACGCGACCGCGTCGGCTACTTCGTCAACGCCCTGCCGGTCCGCGTGCCGGTCCGCGCCGACGACCGCTACCGCGACCTCCTGGCCAGGGTGCGTGGCCGGGTCAAGGAGACCCTCGCCCACGGTGACCTGCCGCTTCCCGCCATCATGCGCGCCGCCGGCCTGACCGGCCCCGAGGCCCAGCGCCGCACCCACCAGGCCGTCTTCCAGTACTGGCACGCCGGCCTGCACACGGGCGTGGACGTCCACGACATCGGGCTGAGCCACGGCGGCGGCGAGGCACGGCTGAGCCTGCTGGACATGGAGAGCACCGCCGGATTCCGGCTGGCCCTCATGGTCCGTCAGGACAGCTGCGGCACCCATCTGCTGTGGAAGGACCCGGCCGGCTCCCTGGGTGCCGCCCTGGTGCGCGCCATGGCGGGGGACTACCTGTCCATCCTGCGCGCCATCGCGGCCGACCCCGACGCCCCGCTCGCCGAGGTGCTGGCCCCCGCCGCCCCGGCCCGGCCCGCCGACGCCGCGGCGGGTCGGGCGGCCGTGCCGGCGGGCT
>NZ_MUNH01000299.1:0-8109 GCF_002154615.1 Streptomyces recifensis | reverse complement strand
CGAGCCGGCCGTTGCGGCCGTCCAGGCGCTTGCGGGCCTCCTTGCAGTCCACGTGGTAGATCCGGTCCCGGAAGTCCCACAGGAAGCCGACCGGGTCCAGGTCCTGCCACACGAAGTGGGAGGGGTCGAAGTTGAGCCCGAAGGCGGGCCGGTGTCCGACCGCCTCCAGGGCTCGCTGGGTCGTCCAGTAGTCGTAGGCGATCTCGCTGGGGTGGACCTCGTGCGCGAACCGCACGCCCTCGGCGTCGAAGACGTCCAGGATCGGGTTCCAGCGCTCGGCGAAGTCCTGGTAGCCCCGCTCGATCATCGTCTCGGGGGCGGGCGGGAACATGGCGACGAGGTGCCAGATGGCGGAGCCGGTGAAGCCGACGACGGTGTCCACGCCGAAGGCGGCGGCCGCCCGGGCGGTGTCCGCGATCTCGGCCGCAGCCCGCTGCCGTACGCCCTCGGCGTCGCCGTCGCCCCAGATCCGGGCGGGCAGGATCGCCCGGTGGCGTTCGTCGATGATGGCGTCGCATACGGCCTGGCCGACCAGATGGTTGGAGACGGCCCAGCACTTCAGGCCATACTTGTCGAGGAGTTGATGGCGCGAGGCGAGATAGGACGGGTCCGCGAGCGCCTTGTCGACCTCGAAGTGGTCGCCCCAGCAGGCGAGTTCGAGTCCGTCGTAGCCGAAGTCGCGGGCGAGGCGGCAGACCTCCTCCAACGGCAGGTCGGCCCACTGACCGGTGAACAGGGTGAACGTACGCGGCATCGGGCAGCCCTCCCGGGATTTCAGACGATCGGGGTGTACACGGAGTTCTTCGCGGCGCTCTCCTCCACGGCGGCGAGCACCCGCTGGACCTCCAGGCCGTCGGCGAACGAGGGAACCGGCCTGCGGCCCTCGGCGATGGCGTGTACGAGGTCGCGGGCCTGGTGGACGAAGGTGTGCTCGTAGCCGAGGCCGTGGCCCGGCGGCCACCAGGCGTCCAGATAGGGATGGTCGGGCTCGGTCACCAGGATGCGGCGGAACCCCGCGTGCGCGCCGGGTTCGGTGCCGTCGTGGAAGGACAGCTCGTTGAGCCGCTCCAAGTCGAAAGCCAGGGAGCCCCGTTCACCGTTCAGCTCGATCCGCAGGGCGTTCTTGCGGCCGGTGGCGTACCGCGTGGCCTCGAAGGAGGCCAGCGCGCCGGAGGCGAACCGGCCCGTGAACACGGCGGCGTCGTCCACCGTGACCGGGCCGGAGCCGCCCTCCGGCAGGGGCCGTTCACGGACGAAGGTCTCGGTGAGCGCGGACACCCCGGCGAGCCTCTCCCCCGCCAAGTACTGTGCGACGTCGATGACATGCGCCCCCAGATCCCCGAGCGCTCCCGAGCCGGCCGCCTCCTTGCGCAGTCGCCAGGTCAGCGGGGACTCCGGGTCCACCAGCCAGTCCTGGAGATAGCTCACCCGGACATGGCGCACGGTGCCGAGCCGCCCCTCGGTGATCATCCGGCGGGCGAGGGCGATGGCGGGCACCCGCCGGTAGTTGAAGCCGACCATGGCCAACTTCCCCTTTGTGTACGCGGCTTCCGCCGCCTCCGCCATGGCCTCCGCCTCTTCGACGGTGTTGGCCAGTGGCTTCTCGCACAGCACGTGCTTGCCGGCCGCGAGCGCGGCGAGGGCGATTCCGGCATGGCTGTCGCCGGGGGTGCAGATGTCGACCAGGTCGACGTCGTCGCGGGCGATCAGCGCACGCCAGTCGGTCTCGGTGGCCGCCCAGCCGTGGCGTTCGGCGGCGGTGCGGACGGCGTGGGCGTCCCGGCCGCACAGCACGGACAGGACCGGTTCGCGGGGCAGGTCGAAGACGCGGCCCGCCGTGCGCCAGCCCTGGGAGTGGGCGGCGCCCATGAAGGCGTAGCCGACCATCCCGATGCGCAACGGAGGCTTGTCCCCGAGGCCGGGGCGGGTGCCGTCCCCTGCTGAACTCTGCGGCGCTGCCATGCGGTGGGTCCTCTCCTCGTCCTCGTACGGGGTGCCGTGCGGGTGGGGCGGGGGCCGGTCACCGGAAGCCGGTGGGCATGTACCGGTCGACGTTGTCCTTGTCGACGACGGCGGAGTAGAGCGTGACGGAGGCCGGGATCTCGTACTCGGCCATGCCGCCCACGCCCTTGCCCTGGCCGAGGGCGCGGGCGAGGTCGATGGCGGAGGCGGACATGGTGGGCGGGTAGAGGACGGTCGCCTTCAGTACGCCGTCGTCGCGCTTGATGGCCTGGAACGCGGAGAGCGCGCCGGCGCCGCCGACCATGAGGAAGCCGTCCCGGCCCGCCTGTTCCACGGCACGCAGCGCGCCCACACCCTGGTCGTCGTCGTGGTTCCACAGGGCGTCGAACTTGCGCTGCGCCTGAAGGAGTTGGGCCATCTTGGCCTGACCGGACTCCACGGTGAAGTCGGCCGCCTGGCGAGCCACCTTGCGGATGTTGGGGTAGTTCTTCAGGGCGTCGTCGAAGCCCTTGGTGCGCTGCTTGGTCAGCTCCAGGTTGTCCAGGCCGGCCAGCTCCACGACCCTGGCGTCGGGGGTGTCCTTGAGCTTCTCGCCGATGTAGTGCCCGGCGTTGAGGCCCATGCCGTAGTTGTCGCCGCCGATCCAGCAGCGGTACGCCTGCGGGGTGTTGAACACACGGTCGAGGTTGACGACCGGGATGCCGGCGCGCATGGCCTTGAGGCCGACCTGGGTGAGGGCCTTGCCGTCGGCGGGCAGGACCACGAGGACGTCGACCTTCTTGTTGATGAGGGTCTCGATCTGCCCGATCTGGGCGGCCGTGTCGTTGGAGCCCTCGGTGATCTCCAGGGTGACGTCGGAGTAGGTGCGGGCGCGCCGCTTGGCGTTGTCGTTGATGGCGTTGAGCCAGCCGTGGTCGGCCTGCGGGCCGGCGAAGCCGATGGTGACGTGCCTGCCGGGCTTGTCGTCGGCGGGCCTGTCCTCGGCGGCGGTCTTCTCGTCCTTCGGGTCGTTGCTCGTGCACCCGGCGAGGAAGGCCCCGGCGCCGACGGCGGCGGTACCGAAGAGGAGCCCTCTGCGGCTGGTCAGGGGTGTCGGTGCGGTCGGTCGCATGGCGGTGAACCCTTTCCTCAGGTGGTGCTCGCGGTACGGCGCTGGACCAGTACGGCGGCGACGATGATCGCGCCCTTGGCGATCTGCTGGACGTCGCTCTGCAGGTTGTTCAGGGCGAAGATGTCGGTGATCGTGGTGAAGATCAGCACGCCCAGTACCGAGCCGGTGATGGTGCCCCGGCCGCCGCTGAGCAGGGTGCCGCCGATGATGGCGGCGGCGATGGCGTCGAGTTCGTAGAGATTGCCGTTGGTGTTCTGGCCCGAGCCGGCCAGGACGATCAGCAGGAAGGCCGCGATGCCGCAGCACAGTCCGGAGAGCAGGTAGAGGTAGAGGCGCTGGCGGCGGACGTCGATGCCGGCCAGGCGGGCCGCCTCCGCGTTGCCGCCGACCGCGACGGTACGGCGGCCGAAGGTGGTCCGGTTCAGCACGAGCCAGCCGATGACGGTGACGACGGCGAAGACCAGGACCAGCGGCGGGATGCCGAGAATGTAGGCGTCGCGCTCGCCGAGGCCGAGGACGGAGTCGACGGTGACGATCTGGGTGCGTCCGTCGGTGATCTGGAGGGCGAGTCCGCGTGCCGAGGCGAGCATGGCCAGGGTGGCGATGAACGGGACCATGCCGCCGTAGGCGACGAGGAGGCCGTTGACCAGGCCGCAGCCCACGCCGACGGCGAGCGCCGTGAAGAGGATTCCCACGAACCCGTACTCCTGGGTCGCCACCGTGGTGGCCCACACCGAGGCGAGGGCGACGATCGCGCCGACCGACAGGTCGATGCCGCCGGAGGTGATGACGAAGGTCATGCCGACGGTGACGACACCGATCACGGAGGCCTGGGTGAGGACGAGTTGGAGGTTGCGGGTGTCGAGGAACTCGTCCGGCTTGGTGACCCCGCCGATCACGATCAGGACGGCGAGGACGCCGAGCAGGGAGAGTGTCCGGACATCGGCGCGGGCGGCGAGCGTGCGCCAGGCGGGGGTCCGCGCGGTCGCGGGCGCCTTGCCGGTGTCGTACCGGGGCGGGGAGACGGGCTGCGTCATGACGCCGGGCTTCCTTCCATGACGAGGTCGAGTACGCGGTGCTCGTCGAGTTCGCGGGCGGGTGCCTCGTGGACGACGTGGCCCTCCCGGAGCACCAGGACACGGTCGGCGAGGCCGAGGACCTCGGGCACCTCGCTGGAGACCAGCAGCACGGCGAGGCCCTCGTCGGCGAGCCGGCGGACCACGGCGTACAGCTCGGCGCGGGCCCCTACGTCGACGCCGCGGGTGGGCTCGTCGAGCAGCAGCACCCGGCAGCCGCGGAGCAGCCAGCGGGCGAGGACGGCCTTCTGCTGGTTGCCGCCGGAGAGGGTGCGGACGGGAACGGCCGGGTTGTCCGGGCGCAAGGACAGCTCCCGGGTCGCGGCACGCGCGGCGCCCAGTTCGGCACGCCGGTCGATCCAGCCGGCGCGGGCGAAGCGGGAGAGGGTGGAGACCGAGACGTTGCGGGTGACGGACTCCAGCATGAGCAGGGCCTGCGCCTTGCGTTCCTCCGGGGCCAGCCCTATCCCGGCGCGCACGGCGGCGCGTACGCTGCCGGGCCGGACCGGCCGGCCGCCCACCAGGACGTGGCCGGCGTCGGGCGTGCGGGCGCCGTAGACCGTCTCCAGGATCTCCGAGCGGCCGGAGCCGACGAGCCCGGCGATGCCGACGATCTCGCCCGGCCGCACCAAGAGATCGAGCGGGTCGAACTCCCCGCTCCGGGCGAGGCCCCGAACCTCCAGCGCCGGTTCGCCGACAGGGGGTTCGGCCGAGCGCGGGGGGAACACGTACTCGACGTCGCGGCCCGTCATCAGGGTGACGACCTCGCGGGTCGGCGTGGTCTTCGCGGGCAGTCCGCGGGCCACCGCCCGGCCGTCCTTCAGTACGGTCACGCGGTCCCCGATGCGGCGGATCTCGTCCAGCCGGTGCGAGATGTAGACGACGGCGACGCCCTCGGCGGTGAGCCCGGCGACCACGCGGAAGAGGTTGTCGACCTCGTCGGGGTCGAGCGCGGCGGACGGTTCGTCCATCACGATGAGCCGCACGTCGTGGGACAACGCCCGCGCCATGGATACGATCTGCTGCTGCGCTGCGGACAACTCCCCCACCAGGCGACCCGGTTCGATCTCGGAGTGCCCGAGCCGGCGCAGCAGCGCGGCCGTCGAGGTGCGTGCGGTGCGCCGCCGTACGGCGAATCCCGCCCTGGTGGGTTCGTGGCCCAGGTGGATGTTCTCGGCGACCGACAGGTGCTCCACCAGGTCGAGTTCCTGGTAGATGGTGGCGATGCCCAGGCGCATCGCGGCCATGGGCGAGCGGAGGGTGACGGGGTCGCCGCGCCAGTGGATGGTTCCGGTGTCGGGCTGGTGGGCGCCCGCGAGGACCTTGATGAGGGTGGACTTGCCCGCGCCGTTCTGGCCGAGCAGGCAGTGCACCTCGCCCTCCTGCACGTCGAGGTCGACACCGTCGAGTGCCCGGACGCCGGGGAACGCCTTGGTGATGCCGGTCATGCTGAGCAGGGGTGGTTCTGGTGCCATGTGGTTTCCCCTCGGCGGGCGTACGGGCCTGTTTCAGGGCGGTACGCCGATGGACCGGGCGGACCGGGGTGGAGCGGAGCGGAGCGGAGCGGAGCGGTGGCGCTGTTTCCTGCGGGCCGTCCGGTGGGGTGCCGGACGGCGTGGTCACGCTGGGGAGAACAGGTGGTCGCTGATGAGGCGGGCGCCGCCGATGACTCCGGCGTTCGGGCCCAGCTCACCGAGGACGATGGGCAGGTTGCCGGTCGCGAGCGGCAGCGACTGGCGGTAGACCTGGGTGCGGATCGCGGCGAGCAGCGTGTGGCCGAGGCCGGTCACCCCGCCGCCGATCACCACCAGAGAGGGGTTGAAGAAGCTGACCAGGCCCGCGATGACCTGGCCGGTCCGGGTGCCGCCCTCCCGGATGAGGTCGAGCGAGACGGTGTCGCCGGCGGCGGCCGCGGCCGCGATGTCGACGGCGCTCAGGGTGCCGTGGGTCTCCAGGCGGGAGGCGAGTTCGGGCGACAGCCCCTGACCGGCCGCGTCCATGGCGTCGCGGGCGAGCGCCGCGCCGCTGAAGTGGGCCTCCAGGCAGCCACGGTTGCCGCAGGCGCAGGCGCGGCCGTCGGGTACGGCCTGGATGTGGCCGATGTCGCCCGCGCTGCCCGTGGCCCCCCGGTAGACCTCGCCGCCGACCACGATGCCGCAGCCGATGCCGGTGCCGATCTTGACGCAGAGGAAGTCGGCTGCCGTGCGGGCGACGCCCGCGTGCTGCTCCCCCATCGCCATCAGGTTCACGTCGTTGTCGACCATGACGGGGCAGCCGAGTTCCTGACTGAGCGCCTCCCGCACGGGGAAGCCGTCCCAGCCGGGCATGATCGGCGGGGCGACCGGCACCCCCTCCGGGAAGCGGACGGGGCCCGGTACGCCGATACCGGCGCCGTCGAACCCCTCCACGAGCCCGGAGGAGCGAAGCTTGGCCGCCATGGCGAGGACGTGCTCGAAGACCGCGACCGGGCCCTCGCGTACGTCCATGGGCTGGTTGAGGTGGCCCAGCACTTCGAGTTCGGCGTTGGTGACGGCGACGTCGACCGAGGTCGCGCCGATGTCGATGCCGAGGAAGCGCAGGTTCGGGGCGAGCCGCAGATTGTGGGAGCGGCGCCCGCCGCGCGAGGCGGCGAGTCCGTCGGCCACGATGAGCCCGGTCTGCAGGAGCCGGTCCACCTCCACGGCCAGCTTGGACCGGGACAGTTCGATCTGGTCGCCGAGCTGGGCGCGGGAATTGGGACCCTCGTCGCGCAGCATGCGGAGCAGCCGGGCCTGATGGGCGTTGGCGGGTCGTGCCGTCATGCGTCTCACGAGTCCCTCCCCGCCTCGGTACCGGCCGTCCGTCGCGTTCTTTCGGGGGGAACGTAGCAGCGGCTGCCGGGGCTGGGAAGAAGTAGCGCGGGAATTCGTGCTCACTTTCTCCACTCACAGGACAAAGGCCGGGGCGTCAGTGGGCATGGTGCGCGGCGGTGTGGTGCCCCGTGTGGCCCGGTACGGTGCCGTCGGGCTTCGCCACCAGGAGCAGTCCGGCCATCCCCATGTCGGAGTGGCTCTGGACATGGCAGTGGTACATCCAGGCGCCGGCGCCGACGTGTTCGCCCGCGACGACCTGGAAGCCGAAGGAGTCGGCGGGCCCGGTGATCTTGTTGTCGACGATCCGGCTGGGGTCGTCGGGGCCGGTCAGCAGGCCCGTACGGTTGTCGGCCCAGCGGTGACCGTGCAGGTGGAAGGTGTGGTAGTACTCGCCGTGCGTGATCATGATGATCTCGACGCGATCGCCCACGGTGGCCTCGAAGTCCGGGGTCTCCCCCGCCGTCCTGTTGTTGATCGTCATGTCGTTGAAGACGATCGTGAACTGCTTGTCCGGCAGGAGGTCGCCCTTCCGGCGTACGACGACCGGGCCGTACAGGCCCTTGCGGATGCCGCCGGTTCCGTGGTCGGTGCCCACCACGTGGTCGTGGTAGTGCCAGTAACCGGCGCTGCCCGCCTGCCAGGTGCCGTCCTTGCGGCGGCCGGGGGCGTGGGTGCGCCAGGTGTAGGTGCGGGTGCCGCCGGGCTCGACATGGCTGCCCGTCATACGGGTGCCGTCGTTGGCGATGTCGTAGTCGACGCCATGGACGTGGAGGCTTGCGTCGGCGTCGGTGAGGTTCTCGAACTCGATGTGCAGGGTGTCGCCCTCGACCAGCTCGATGAGCGGTCCCGGCACGGTGGCCTTTCCCTTCTCAAGGCCGTAGCCGAGCTGTCCGCCCGGCAGCTTCTCGGCGTAGAGCTTGAGGTGGCGCACCTGACCGCCTGCCGGGGCGGTGGGCGGGGAGGGTTCCGCCGCGGAGGGCGCGGAGGCCACCGACAACGTTGCCGTACCGGTGGCGGCCATCACGCCGCCGGCCAGCAACCGTCGCCCGAAAGTCCTTCTGTCCAGAGCCATACCGGTCTCTCCAGTCCTGTGCGGAGTGCTGTGAGG
>NZ_MUNH01000298.1:0-5324 GCF_002154615.1 Streptomyces recifensis | reverse complement strand
CGGCTCGGCGCGGGCGGGATGGGCGTGGTCTATCTCGGCTCGGACAAGAAGGGCCAGCGGGTCGCGCTGAAGGTGATCCGGCCCGATCTCGCGGAGGACCAGGAGTTCCGGTCGCGGTTCGCGCGCGAGGTGTCCGCGGCCCGGCGCATCCGGGGCGGCTGCACGGCGCGGCTGGTGGCGGCGGACCTGGAGGCCGAGCGGCCCTGGTTCGCGACGCAGTACGTGCCCGGCCCGTCCCTGCACGACAAGGTCGCCGAGGAGGGCCCGCTGTACGCGGCCGACACGGCGGCGATCGGCGCGGCCCTGTCCGAGGGGCTGGTGGCGGTGCACGAGGCCGGTGTGGTGCACCGGGACCTCAAGCCGTCCAACATCCTGCTGTCTCCCAAGGGCCCGAGGATCATCGACTTCGGCATCGCCTGGGCCACCGGCGCCTCCACGCTCACCCATGTCGGTACGGCGGTGGGCTCCCCCGGCTTCCTGGCGCCGGAGCAGGTGCGCGGGGCGGCGGTCACCCCGGCCACCGACGTGTTCTCGCTGGGCGCGACCCTGGCGTACGCCTCGACCGGTGACTCCCCCTTCGGGCACGGCAGTTCCGAGGTCATGCTGTACCGGGTGGTGCACGAGGAGCCCCATCTGCACGGGGTGCCGGACGCGTTGGCGCCGCTGGTGCGGGCCTGTCTGGCGAAGGATCCCGCGGACCGGCCGAGCACGCTCCAGCTGTCGCTGCGGCTCAAGGAGATCGCGGCCCGCGAGGCACAGGGGCTCGGTGAGGCACGGCCGCCCGGGCCGCGGACGCCGGTGTCGGACCGGGCCTCGGTGCGGCTCGCGGACACCTCGCCCGACCAGCAGCGCACCACGCAGCGCCGGGCCGCTCCCGGTACCCCGCCGCCGCGCGGGGCCGCGCCCTCGCGGGGCGGGGCTCCTTCGCGCGGCGGTGTCGCGTCCCGGCCCGGTACCCGTCCGGGCCCGTCCGGGCGGGGTACCGGCAACCGGCCCGCTCCGCGCAGTGGCGCGGGCCGTCCCGCTCGTACCACGGGGACCAAGCTCCGCCCGGCCAATCCCCGGCTGCTGCGCCAGCGGCTGACCGTGTTCGTGGTGGTGACGCTGCTGGTCGCCCTGGGCATCGCGGTGGCGCAGGGCTGCTCCGGCCCGGCGCGCGGCCTGGGCGGGGACGGCGGCGAGCAGCGTACGGGCGTCCGGCAGGGTTCCGTGCCCGGGGACGCTCAGGGGCGCGTGGCGTAGAAGGCGACCGCCGAGGCCGCCGCCACGTTCAGGGAGTCGACGCCGGCCTCCATCGGGATGCGCACATGGACGTCGGCCGCCGCGAGCGCGGCCGGGGAGAGTCCGTCGCCCTCGGTCCCCAGCATCAGCGCGAGCTTCTCCGGGCGCCGGGCGGCGAGTTCGTCCAGGTCGACGGAGTCCTCCGAGAGGCACAGCGCGGCCAGCTCGAAGCCGTGCGCGCGGAGGGTGTCCGCGTCGTGCGGCCAGGACTCCAGGCGGGCGTACGGCACCGCGAAGACCGTACCCATGGAGACCTTCACCGAGCGCCGGTACAGCGGGTCGGCGCAGCGGGGGGTGAGCAGTACGGCGTCCACCCCGAGGGCGGCGGCGTTGCGGAAGGCGGCGCCCAGGTTGGCGTGGTCGACCATGTCCTCGAAGAGGGCGACCCGGCGCGGGGTGCCGTGGGGGCCGGCGGACTCCAGCAGCTCGGCCGGGGTGGGCAGCGGGTTGCGGGCCATGGAGGCGAGGGCGCCCCGGTGGACGTGGTACCCGGTGACGCTCTCGGCCAGCTCGGGGCTCACCACGTAGACCGGGCAGGTCAGTTCGTCGATGAGGTCGGCCATGGTGTCGACCCACTTGGGGGTGAGCATCATCGAGCGCATGCCGTAACCGGCGTTCCCGGCGCGGCGGATGACCTTCTCGCCCTCGGCGATGAACAGTCCCTCGGCGGGTTCGCGCCTGCGGCGCAGGGCCACGTCGGTGAGGTTCGTGTAGTCGTGCAGGCGCGGGTCGGCGGGGTCGTCGACGGTGATGAGCTGGGCCACGGGGTGCTGGTGCCTTGTTCTTCCGGAGGGGTCAGGGCTGTTCGGTGGGCGGGGTCGCGTTCACCACGGCGCCGATGACGATGACCGCCGGGGGCTTCACGGCCTCGGCGCGTACGGTCTCCGCCACGGTGGCCAGCGTCGCGTCCACCCGGCGCTGGGCGGCGGTGGTGCCCTCCTGGACGAGGGCGACGGGGGTCTCGGGGGCCTTGCCGTGGGCGATCAGGGTCTCGGCGATCTTTCCGATCTTGTCGACGCCCATCAGGACGACGAGGGTGCCCCTCAGGCGGGCCATCGCGGGCCAGTCGACCAGGGAGCGGGCGTCGTCGGGGGCCACATGGCCGCTGACCACGGTGAACTCATGGGCGACCCCGCGGTGGGTGACGGGTATCCCGGCGGCGGCCGGCACCGATATCGAGCTGGAGATGCCGGGGACCACGGTGCAGGGGATGCCCGCCTCGGCGAGCGCCTGCACCTCCTCCATGCCCCGGCCGAAGACGAACGGATCGCCGCCCTTGAGCCGCACCACGGACTTGCCCTGCTTGGCGTGCTCGATCAGGGCGTTGTTGATGGCCTCCTGGGCCATGTACCGGCCGTAGGGGATCTTGGCCGCGTCGATGACCTCGACGTGCGGCGGGAGTTCGGCGAGCAGGTCGCGCGGGCCGAGCCGGTCGGCGATGACGACATCGGCCTCGGCGAGCAGCCGCCGGCCCCGGACGGTGATCAGGTCCGGGTCGCCCGGGCCACCGCCGACCAGGGCGACACCGGGCGTGCGGGTGCGGTGATGGGGGGCGACCAGGGTGCCGTCGCTCAGGCCCGCCACGACCGCGTCGCGGATGGCGGCGGTGTGCCGGGGGTCGCGGCCGCGCGCGCTGGTGGTGAGGACGGCGACGGTCACGCCCTCGCTGGTGCCGGTGGCGGGCGTCCAGGCGGTGGCCTGGTCGGCGTCGTCGGAGCGGACGCACCAGACGCGGTGGGCCTCGGCCTCGGCGGAGGCCGTGGCGTTGGCGACGGCGTCGCTGGTGGCGATCAGGGCGTACCAGGCGCCGGAGAGGTCGCCCTCGGCGTACGGGCGGCGCAGCCAGGTGATCTCGCCGGCGTCGGCCATCGCCTCGACGGAGGGGGTGGCCTCCGGGGAGACGAGGAGGACGTCGGCGCCGGCCGCGATCAGCGCCGGGAGGCGGCGCTGGGCGACCTGGCCGCCGCCGAGGACGACCACGCGGCGACCGGTCAGGCGGAGGCCCACGGGGTAGGCGGGGTGTTCGGCCATGAGGTGCGGCTCCTCGTGCGGTGTGCGGTGGGCGCGCCGCGCCTTCGGAGCGGCCCTGACGTGCGGATCTTAATGTCCGGGCCCCTGGTGGGGCACGGGTGGTCCGGCTGGTGAGCTCCGGACCGGACCGCCCGTGGCCGTCGGCTGCTTCCCGGTGACGCTACTTCTCGGTGACGCCCGCCGAGTCGAACGTCGCCACCTCGTGCATCGCGCGGGCCGTGCTCTGCACCAGCGGCAGCGCCAGCAGCGCGCCGGTGCCCTCGCCCAGTCGCAGGTCGAGGTCGACCAGCGGGCGCAGGCCCAGCTTGTTGAGCGCGGCCACATGGCCGGGCTCGGCGCTGCGGTGACCGGCGATGCAGGCCGCCAGCACCTCGGGGGCGATGGCACGGGCGACCAGCGCGGCGGCACCGGCGCTCACCCCGTCCAGGATCACCGGTGTGCGCAGCGACGCGCCACCCAGCAGCAGGCCGACCATGGCCGCGTGCTCGAAGCCGCCGAGGGCCGCGAGGACGCCGATCGGGTCGGCCGGGTCCGGCTGGTGGAGTTCCAGCGCGCGGCGGACGACCTCGGTCTTGCGGGCCAGGGTCTCGTCGTTGATGCCGGTGCCCCGGCCGGTGACCTCGGCCGGGTCGGCGCCGGTGAAGACGGAGATCAGCGCGGCGGAGGAGGTGGTGTTGGCGATGCCCATCTCTCCGGTGAGCAGCGCCTTGTTCCCGGCGGCGACCAGGTCGCGGGCGGTCTCGATGCCGACCTCGATGGCGGCTCTGGCCTCCTCGCGGGTCATCGCGGGCCCGGTGGTCATGTCGGAGGTGCCGCCACGGATCTTGCGGGGCAGCAGACCGGGGGTGGCGGGCAGGTCGGCGACGACACCGACGTCCACCACGCACACCTCGGCGCCGACCTGGTTGGCGAAGGCGTTGCAGACCGCGCCGCCGCCCAGGAAGTTGGCGACCATCTGCCCGGTGACCTCCTGCGGCCACGGGGTGACGCCCTGGGCGTGCACACCGTGGTCACCGGCGAACACGGCCACGGCCGCGGGCTCCGGGATGGGCGGCGGGCACTGCCGGGACAGGCCGGAGAGCTGCGCGGAGATGATCTCCAGCATGCCGAGCGCGCCGGCCGGCTTGGTCATGCGCTTCTGCCGCTCCCAGGCCTCCCCGAGCGCCTTGGCGTCCAGCGGGCGGATCTGTGCGACGGTCTCGGCAAGCAGGTCGTGGGGGTCCTCTCCGGGCAGGGCGCGGCGGCCGTACGTCTCCTCGTGCACCACCCAGGACAGCGGGCGGCGCTTGGACCAGCCGGCCTGCATCAGCTCGGGTTCGTCCGGGAACTCGTCGACGTACCCGACGCACAGGTAGGCGACGACCTCCAGGTGCTCGGGCAGGCCGAGCGCGCGGACCATCTCCCGCTCGTCGAAGAAGCTGACCCAGCCGACGCCGAGGCCCTCGGCGCGCGCGGCGAGCCAGAGGTTCTCCACCGCGAGCGCGGAGGAGTACGGCGCCATCTGCGGCTGGGTGTGCCGGCCCAGGGTGTGGCGGCCGCCGCGGGTGGGGTCGGCGGTGACGACGATGTTCACCGGGGTGTCGAGGATGGCCTCGATCTTCATTTCCTTGAACTGCTTCGCCCGGCCCTTGGGCAGCGACTTGGCGTACGCCTCGCGCTGGCTCATGGCGAGGTCGTGCATCGCGCGCCGGGTGTCGGCGGAGCGGATGACGACGAAGTCCCAGGGCTGCGAGTGGCCGACCGAGGGGGCGGTGTGGGCCGCCTCCAGGACGCGCAGCAGCACGTCGTGCGGGATCGGGTCGCTGCGGAAGCCGTTGCGGATGTCACGGCGCTCGCGGATCACCTTCAGTACGGCTTCGCGCTCGGCGTCGTTGTACGCGGGCGCGGCCGGGCCCGGCGGGAGGGCGGGCCCGGGGTCCTCGTCCTGGTCGGCGTCGTTGGTGGCGAGGTCCTCGGCGTGCTGGACGAGCTCCGGTGCCTCGGTCACGGGGCTCTGCGGGGCGGCGGCGTCC
>NZ_MUNH01000297.1:0-10078 GCF_002154615.1 Streptomyces recifensis | reverse complement strand
CGCCCAGGCAGCCCGCTTCGCCCGCGTGAACCGCTGGCGGGCGGAACACCCCCAAGGTGCCCGTGTCCTCTCCCGGACCATCACCGTCCTCGCCGCGATCCTGGTCGTCTGCACCCTGGTGATGCCCGCGACCATCGTCGGCCTCGGCCCCGCCACGTTCTTCCGGCTGCCCGGGGAGGCCATCGTCGGCGCGGCCATCCTGCTCGCGCTGCCCAGGAAGCCGCGGGTCGTGCTCGCCGCGGCCGGCGGTGTCGTACTCGCCGCGCTGACGGTGCTGAACTGGCTGGACATGGGCTTCAAGCAGTACCTCGGCCGGGCCTTCAACCTGGTGCTGGACTGGAGCCTGCTCGGGGACGCCCAGTCGTACCTGGAGGACTCGCTCGGCCGGACGGCCACCCTCGCCGCGACCGCCGGCCTGATCGTGCTCGTCCTGCTGCTGTTCGCCGCGCTGGCCTACGCCGTCGTCCGCCTGAGCGACGTCCTCGCCCGGCACTCGGCCACCGCGACCCGGGGGACGCTGATCGCGGGCGTCGTCTGGATCACCTGCTCCTCCTTCGGGGTGCAACTCGCGGGCGTGCCGCTCGCCGCCGACAGTGCCGCCGTCACCCTGCGGAGCCAGACCGAGCGGGTGTCCGACACGCTGAAGGACGAGGCCGAGTTCCAGAAGGTCGCCAAGGTGGACGCGTTCGGCGCGACCCCGCCCGACCAGCTCGTGCCGGACCTGCGCGGCAAGGACATGATCTTCACCTTCATCGAGAGCTACGGCCGCAGCGCGATCGAGGACCCGATCATGGCGCCCGGCGTGGACAAGACCCTCGCCGTCCGCACCGAGGCGCTGAAGAAGGCGGGTTACCACGCCAAGAGCGGCTGGCTGACCTCCGCGACGTACGGCGGCAGCAGTTGGCTCGGCCACTCCACCAGCCTGTCCGGCCTGTGGGTGAGCAACCAGCAGCGGTACCGCACGGTGATGGCGAGCGACCACCTCAGCCTGACCAAGGTGTTCAAGAAGTCCGGCGCCTGGAACACGGTCGGCGTGATGCCCGGCATCCAGAAGGCGTGGCCCGAACAGAGCTTCTTCGGACTGGAGAAGGTCTACAACGCCTTCGAACTCGGCTACAAGGGGCCGAAGTTCAGTTGGTCCACGATGCCGGACCAGTACACCCTGGAGCAGTTCCAGAAGCGGGTGCACGGCAAGAAGCACGACAAGCCGTTGATGTCCGAGGTCATCCTGACCTCCAGCCACCAGCCCTGGGGCCCGATCCCGAAGATGGTCGGCTGGGACGAACTGGGCGACGGCTCGATCTTCAAGGGCATCGAGGCGGCGGGCAACAAGCCGGCCGACGTGATCGCGGACACCACCAAGTCCCGCCAGGAGTACGGCAAGTCGATCCAGTACTCGGTCACCGCGCTCACCGAGTGGCTGGAGCGTTACGGCACCAAGGACACGGTGCTGGTGTTCCTCGGCGACCACCAGCCCATCGCCCGCGTCAGCGGCAACCACGCCAGCAGGGACGTGCCGGTCTCCATCGTCGCCAAGGACCCGAAGGTGCTGGACAAGATCGGTGACTGGGGCTGGTCGGACGGTCTGCGGCCCGCGCACGACGCGCCGGTGTGGAAGATGAACCTCTTCCGCGACCGCTTCCTGACCGCGTACGGGTCGACTCCGCATCCGAAGAAGGGCTGACCAAGGCCCTTGAGGGGGCTTGAGGGCAGGGCCGGTCCCTTGAGGGGGCCAGCCCTGTCGCCGTTCAGCCGCCGGAGGTGTCCAGCTCGGCGTCCTCGCTGACGCCCGCGCAGTCGTACGGGTCCTTCAGCCAGCCGTCCGGGAGGACCACCCGGTTGTTGCCGGAGGTGCGCCCGCGCGGGCCGTCGGCGCCGGCCGGCCACGCCTGGTCGAGGTCCAGCTCGTCCAGGCCGGCGCGCAGCTCCTCCAGCGAGGAGGTGATGGCGAGCCGCTTGCGCATCTCGGAGCCGACCGCGAAGCCCTTGAGGTACCAGGCGACGTGCTTGCGGAAGTCGATGACACCGCGCGCCTCGTCACCGAGCCACTCGCCGAGCAGCGTGGCGTGCCGGACCATCACGTCGGCGACCTGGCGCAGCACCGGTCGCTGGAAGTCGTCGCGGCCCTCGAAGGCGGCGACCAGGTCGGAGAAGAGCCAGGGCCGGCCGAGGCAGCCGCGGCCCACGACCACGCCGTCGCAGCCGGTCTCGCGGACCATGCGCAGCGCGTCCTCGGCGGACCAGATGTCGCCGTTGCCGAGCACCGGGATCTCCGGGACGTGCTCCTTCAGCCGGGCGATGGCGCTCCAGTCGGCGGTGCCGCCGTAGTGCTGGGCGGCGGTGCGGCCGTGCAGGGCGATGGCGGTCACGCCCTCCTCGACGGCGATGCGGCCGGCGTCGAGGTAGGTGATGTGGTCGTCGTCGATGCCCTTGCGCATCTTCATGGTGACCGGCAGGTCGCCCGCGCCGGAGACGGCCTCGCGCAGGATGGCCCGCAGCAGGTTCCGCTTGTACGGCAGCGCGGAGCCGCCTCCCTTACGGGTCACCTTGGGGACCGGGCAGCCGAAGTTCAGGTCGATATGGTCGGCCAGGCCCTCTTCCGCGATCATGCGGACGGCCTTGCCGACGGTGGCGGGGTCGACGCCGTACAACTGGATCGAGCGCGGCTTCTCGCTCGCGTCGAACCGGATGAGCTGCATGGTCTTCTCGTTGCGCTCGACCAGCGCCCGCGTGGTGATCATCTCGCTGACGAACAGCCCCTTGCCCCCGCTGAACTCCCGGCACAGGGTGCGGAAGGGGGCGTTGGTGATCCCGGCCATGGGTGCGAGCACGACGGGCGGCACCACGGCGTGCGGGCCGATGGACAGCGGCTGGGTCATCAGGGGGCTCCGGGACGGATGTACGGCAAGGGCGTCGTCCATTGTCCCTCACCTCACCGGTGCCCCTCCCCCTGCGGGACGGATCGGGTACGGGTACCGGCACGGATCATGTAGGGGTCATTAGTTAGCCGCACTATCGAAGCGCGTACGATGGGACGCATGCCCGAGCTGAGTCACCGGCGGCGGATGCTGGTGCTCGCGATCTGCTGCATGAGCCTGCTGATCGTGAGCCTGGACAACACCGCCCTGAACGTCGCACTGCCCTCGATGCAGCGCGAACTGCACGCCACCACCTCCGGTCTCCAGTGGGCGATCGACGCCTACACGCTGGTGCTGGCCTCGCTGCTGATGCTGGCGGGGTCCACGGCGGACCGGATCGGCCGCAAACGGGTCTTCATGGCGGGACTGGTGATCTTCACCGCCGGTTCCCTGCTGTGCTCGCTCGCGCCGAACCTGGAACTCCTCGTGGTGTTCCGCATGGTCCAGGCGGTCGGCGGCTCGATGCTCAACCCGGTCGCCATGTCGATCATCACCAACACCTTCACCGACCCGCGTGAACGGGCGCGTGCGATAGGCGTCTGGGGCGCGGTGGTCGGCATCTCCATGGCCGCCGGTCCGCTGGCGGGCGGGCTGCTGGTGGAGTCGGTCGGCTGGCGCTCGATCTTCTGGGTCAACCTGCCGGTCGGCCTCGCCGCCCTGCTGCTCACCCTGCGCTTCGTCCCCGAGTCCCGCGCGCCCCGGCCGCGCCGCCCGGACCCGGTCGGCCAGGTGCTGGTGATCGCCCTGTTCGGCTCGCTGACGTACGCGATCATCGAGGCGCCGGACGCGAGCCTCCCCGAGGTGCTCCCCTTCGCCGCCGTGGCCGTCGCCGCGCTGCTGGCCCTCCTGATCTACGAGCCCCGGCGCGCGGAGCCCCTCATCGACCTGCGCTTCTTCCACTCGGCACCGTTCAGCGGGGCGACCGGGATAGCGGTGAGCGCCTTCGCCGCGCTGGGCGGGTTCCTCTTCCTGTCCACGCTGTACCTCCAGAACGTACGCGGTCTCGACGCCCTGCACGCCGGCCTGTGGATGCTGCCCATGGCGGTTCCGACCCTGCTGTGCGCCCCACTGTCCGGACGGCTGGTCGGCAGCCGGGGGCCGCGGCTGCCCCTGCTGATCGCGGGCGCGGCGATGACGGTGAGCGGCCTCCTCTTCGCCCTCTTCGAGGCCGAGACCTCCAACGTCACCCTGTTCCTCGGCTACGTCCTCTTCGGCGTCGGCTTCGGCTTCGTCAACGCACCCATCACCAACACCGCCGTGTCCGGCATGCCCCGCGCCCAGGCGGGCGTCGCGGCGGCGGTCGCCTCCACCAGCCGCCAGCTCGGCCAGACCCTCGGCGTCGCCGTCATCGGCGCGGTCCTGGCCGCGGGCATCGGCTCGTCCCCCTACCGCGACACCTTCGTGTCCGCCGCCCGCCCCGGCTGGTGGATTCTCGCCGCGTGCGGCGGTGCCGTCCTCGTCCTCGGGCTCCTGACCAGCGGCCGCTGGGCCCACAGGACGGCGGAGCGGACGGCTGAGCGGCTGGAGACCGTGGAGGTGCGGCAGCCCGTGGGTACGTCCGGCTGACCCTCCGGGCTCAGCTTTCCAGCGCCAGCGCGTGCAGCTTCTCCAGGCGCTCTCGGGACTCCTCGTTCTTGGGTGGGTAGATCACCATGCGGGGGCCCTGGTCCGGGGAGAGCCAGAGGTCGGTGTGTTCCAGGGTGAGGTGGCCCACGTGGCGGTTGAGGAACTCCTTGGTCTTGGAGCGGCTGCCGACCACCTCGTAGCGCTCCCAGTGTTCGCGGAACTCGGGGTATGCCTGGAGGCGCTTGAGGAGCATCTTCCAGGCGGGTTCGCCGAGGTGTCCCGCGAGCGAGGCGCGCAGGCGGGCCGCCATCAGCCGCAGGGCCTCGTCGAGGTGGACGATCGAGGAGCGCCACTCGGGGTTGGAGTAGGCGAGGAGCACGCAGTTGCGGTCCTCGGGCGGGACGGCGTCCATGTCGCACAGCAGCCGGGCGTAGGTGCGGTTGTAGGCCAGGATGTCGTACCGGCTGTTCTGCACCGCCGCCGGGAACGGCTCCATCTGACGCAGGGTCGCGCGCAGCGCCGGGGTGATGCTGGGGCAGACCGCGGCGGGCGTCGGGTCGGCGGCCCCGGCCAGCTGGAAGAGGTGGGCGCGCTCGCTGGGGTCCAGCATCAGGGTGCGCGCGAGGGCGTCGAGCACCTGGACGGACACCTGGATGTTCCGGGCCTGTTCGAGCCAGGTGTACCAGGTCACGCCCACGGCGGAGAGCTGCGCGACCTCCTCCCGACGCAGCCCCGGCGTACGCCGCCGGGCCCCGCGCGGCATCCCCACCTGCTCCGGGGTGATCCGCTCACGGCGGCTGCGCAGGAACGCGGCCAGCTCGTGGCGCCGGATCTCCGCGCCCTTCACCTGGGGGGCGGCGCCTTCCTGGGCCATGGTCGTCATGGTTCCAGGGTGCCTCCGTCCGGACCCCGTTGCCAGGTACTGCTGCCACCAGGATGAGCGGCCGCCACTACCAGGCTCCGGGTGGGACAAGGGCCGTCCGAGGGCATTGGCGGGTACTTCCGGTACCAGGATCGGCACACTCTGGTACCCGTCTGAGGGCGGGCGCACGCTCGGTGGCATGACCGAGACCACCCTCTCCACCGCGCCGTCCGTACGCGCTCCGTCGGCGGCGCCCACCCTGAGCGGGGCGGGCCTGGTGACCGTCCTGCTGGCCGCCTCGCTCCCCCTGGTCGACTTCTTCATCGTCAACGTCGCCCTCCCCGCCATCGGCAGCGACCTCTCAGCGAGCGAGTCCCTGCTGGAACTGGTCGTGGCCGGGTACGGCGTCACGTACGCCGTGCTGCTCGTGCTCGGCGGGCGCCTAGGTGACCTGTTCGGTCGGCGCCGGCTGTTCATCGGCGGCATGGCCGCCTTCGGGCTGACCTCGCTGGCGTGCGGGCTGGCCCCGGACGCGTGGAGCCTGGTCGCGGCACGGGCCGCGCAGGGCGCGTCGGCGGCGCTGATGCTGCCGCAGGTGCTCGCCACCATCCAGTCCACCACCGCCGGTGGCCGCCGGGCCCGCGCGATGAGCCTGTACGGCGCGACGGCGGGCCTGTCCATGGTGGTGGGCCAGATCCTGGGCGGTGTCCTGGTGGCGGCGGACATCGCCGGTACCGGCTGGCGCTCGATCTTCCTGGTCAACGTGCCCGTGGTCGTGGTCGGCCTGATCCTCGCCGTCCGCCACGTCCCCGACACCCGCGCCCGGCACCCCGAGCCGGTCGACGTCCCCGGCACCGTCCTGCTGGCCGTGGCCCTGCTGGCGCTGCTCGCCCCGCTGACCGAGGGCCGCGCGACGGGCTGGCCGCTGTGGACCTGGGTGTCGCTCGCCGTGTTCCCGGTGGCGGGGTGGGCGTTCTGGACGGTGGAACGGCGGCTGGACCGCCTGGGCCGTACCCCGCTGTTGCCGCCGAGCCTGTTCGCCACCCTGTCGCTGCGACGGGGGCTGCTGATCGTGGTGCCGTTCTGCCTGGGATTCAGTGGGTTCATGTTCGTCATCGCGCTGGGCCTCCAACAGGGCGCGGGTCTGGGTCCGGTACGTGCGGGTCTGGCGCTGGCGCCGATGGCGGTCTCCTTCCTGCTCGTGTCGCTGGCCGGGCCCCGGCTGATCGCCCGCTTCGGTACGCGAGTGGTGGGCGCCGGGGCGGTGCTCCAGGGCGTGGGTGTGCTGCTGATCGCGCTGGCGGTGTGGCGGGACTGGCCCGGCCTGGGGCTCGCCGGCCTGCTGCCCGGCGCGGCCGTCGCCGGAGCGGGTCAGGCGCTCCAACTCCCCAATCTGCTGCGGATCGTGCTCTCCGAGGTCCCGGCCGCCCGTGCCGGGGTGGGCAGCGGGGTGCTGGCGACGACCCAGCAGGCGTCCTTCGCCCTGGGTGTGGCCACCCTGGGCGCCCTCTTCCTCACCCTGGTCCCGCACCTCGGCATGCGGGACGCCCTGATGATCGCCCTGGTCACCCAGCTCACGGCGATTCTCGCCACCGGTCTGCTGAGCCTGCGCCTGCCGCGCGAGGCGGGTTGAGCCGGAACCGTGTGAGAGTTCCCACCCGGGCTTCCGCCCCTGGCCCCGCCCCGCGTGCCGCACACTCCGGGCATGACCGACAACAGAATCGGCACCAGCGTGCGCCGGTGGGACCGGCACGGCCGGGAACACGTCGTACGGGTGGAGCGGGCCGGACTCCAGCGGACCTTCGGCTGTGGCACCTGCGGCTGGCGCCGGGGCACCCGGCACCTGCCCTGGACTCCTACGGACGAGCACCCGGCGACGGAGCATCTGGCCGAGGCCCATCAGGCGACGCTGGACCCCGCCCGGCGATGAGTTCCCGGCGCCGTGGGAGTCGTACCCCATGACGACCCGCGCCGACCGGAAGGCGAGCCCCATGACCGCACTGCACGACACCCTGCGCCGGTACGTGGACGACGGGAGCCTGCCCGGCGCGGTCGGCCTCGTCGCCCGGGGGGACGAGGTGGAGGCGGTGGCCGTCGGGCACACCGACACCGGCAGGACCGTGCCGCTGGAGCGGGACTCGCTGTTCCGGCTCGCCTCGATCACCAAGCCCGTGACCGCGGCCGCGCTGCTGATGCTCGTCGACGAGGGGCTGGTCGGGCTGGACGATCCGGTGTCGCGCTGGCTGCCCGAGCTGGCCGCGCCGATGGTGGTGCGGACGCCCGAGTCGCCGGTGGACGACCTGGTTCCGGCCGAGCGGCCCATCACCGTGGAGCACCTGCTCAGTTCCCGGTGCGGGTGGGGGTTCCCGCCGGACTTCTCACTGCCCGCCGTGGCCCCGCTGTTCGAGCTCCAGCGCGGCGGGTTCGCCCCGCACGCGGTGCCCGCCATGGACGAGCTGCTGGCCGAACTCGCCAAGGTGCCGCTTCTCCACCAGCCCGGTGAAGCCTGGCTCTACAACACTTCCTCCGATCTTCAGGGCGCCCTGATCGCCCGGGCGACGGACCGGACACTGCCGGACTTCCTGGCCGAGCGGATCTTCGAGCCACTCGGCATGAAGGACACGGGCTTCTCGGTGCCGGAACAGGACCTGGACCGGCTGCCCACCGCCTACCAGCCCGGCCCCGACGGCACCTTGAAGGTGGCCGAAGCCTTCAACCACGACTGGGACCGGCTCCCCGCCTTCCCCTCCGGTGCCGGCGGCCTGGTCTCCACCGCCGACGACTATCTGGCCTTCGCACGGATGCTGCTGGCCGGGGGCGAATCCGGCGGTGGCCGCAAGCTGCTCTCGACGGAGTCCGTCTCCCGGATGACCAGCGACCAGCTCACCCCGGCCCAGCGGGAGAGCAGCCCGCTCTTCCTGGAGGGACAGGGCTGGGGCTACGGCGGCTCCGTCGACATCGCCCGCACCGAACCGTGGCACGTGCCCGGCCGCTACGGCTGGGTCGGCGGCACCGGCACCGCGGCCCATCTGGTCCCGGCCACCGGCAAGGTGACCGTCCTGCTCACCCAGGTCGCCATGACCGGCCCGACCCCGCCCGCCGTGATGCGGGACTTCTGGCGGGTGACGGCCTGACCGGAATCACGGCCTGACAGGTGCGCCCAGTCCGCGTATCAGCAGGTCCACGATCACCTTGAAGTCCTCCTCGATACCGGGCTGCTGCCACTCACGTGCGTAGCAGGGGTCGTGGAAACGGGCGGTGGCCTGGAAGACGGCGCGGGCCTCGGCGGCCGGGTCCGCGGCGCGGAAGGTGCCGGACCCGGCGCCGTCCTCGATGATCCGGGCGAGCTGGGCGGTGAGGTCGGTGATGTGTTCACCGACCGTCGCCCCGCTCTCCTCGGCCAGCACGCTGTAGGTGGCGAAGAGCTCGGGATCGTCACCCGCCTTGTGGCGCTTGGCCTCGAACAGGGCGGCGAGCCAGTCACGCAGCCGCACCTCGACGGGGGTCTCCTCACCGGCGATGACCGCGAGCCGCTCCGAGGTGCGGTCCAGCCAGCGCTTGGTGACCGCCTCGCGCAGCGCCGCCTTGGTGCGGAAGTGACGGTAGACACTGCCGTGGCTGACGCCGAGGGCTCGGGCCACGTCGACCACGGTGGCCTTGGCCGGGCCGTGGCGGCGCAGCACCTCCTCCGTCGCCTCGAGGATGCGCTCGGCGGTCAGGGTCTCGGTCGCTGCCATGCCTAGACCGTACCCGGCGCGCCGGTCACCGGTTCCTGCTCATCGCTCGCTGTCCAGCATGGCCATCTGCGCGGGGGCGTACCGCTCACCGGCCGCCGCGTCGGCCGGGACGGCCTCCTCGATGGCGGCGAGGTCGGCGGCGTCCAGGGTGATGTCCAGGGCACCCAGCGCCTCGGACAGCCGTTCGCGGGTGCGGGAGCCGATGACCGGCACGATGTCGGAGCCCTGGGCGAGGACCCAGGCGATGGCGATCTGGGCGACCGTGGCCCCCTTCTGTTCCGCGATCTTGCGGAGGGAGTCGACCAGGCTCAGGTTGTGCCGGAAGTTCTCGCCCTGGAAGCGGGGCGAGAAGGCGCGGAAGTCGGTGGCGGCGAAGTCGCGGTCGGCGGAGATGTGGTTGGAGAGCAGGCCACGGGAGAGCACGCCGTACGCGGTGACGCCGATGCCCAGCTCACGGAGGGTGGGGAGGATCTCCCGCTCGATGCCGCGCGAGATCAGCGCGTACTCGATCTGGAGGTCGGAGATCGGGGCGGTGGCGGCGGCCCGGCGGATGGTGTCGGGGCCGACCTCGCTGAGGCCGATGTGCTTCACCCACCCCTTCTCCACCAGTTCCGCGACCGCGCCGACCGTCTCCTCGATCGGGACGTCCGGGTCGAGGCGGGAGGGGCGGTAGATGTCGATGTGGTCCACGCCGAGGCGCTGGAGGGAGTAGGCGGCGAAGGTCTTCACCGCGGCGGGCCGGCCGTCGAAGCCGAGCCAGGCGCCGTCCGGGTCGCGCAGGGCGCCGAACTTAACGCTCAGCACCGCGTTGTCACGGAGGTGGGCCGGGGCGGTGCGCAGGGCTTCGCCGACCAGCATTTCGTTGTGACCCATGGCGTAGAAGTCGCCGGTGTCGATGAGGGTGACGCCTGCTTCCAGAGCGGCGTGCACCGTGTGAATGGCCTCCGGGCGGTCCGCTTCTCCGTACATACCCGACATGCCCATGCAGCCGAGGC
>NZ_MUNH01000296.1:0-6924 GCF_002154615.1 Streptomyces recifensis | reverse complement strand
CAGCGGCACCACCGGCGTCGCCTTCCCCCTCGACTGCGGCCCCGTCAAAGCCGTCGTCGCCCACAAGGCCGACGGCGACCTCGACGGCGACGGCAGACCCGAAACGGTCGCCGTCGTCCACTGCGACGCCGCCATGGGGACCCCGCCCGACGCCGTCTACGTCCTCACCCGCAACGCCACCGACGGCAGACCCCGCCTCGTCGCCACCCTCGTCCAGCCCGCCGACCGCCTCACCGCCACCGACCTCGCCATCCGCGACCGCACCGTGACGACGACCCTCCTCGGCTACTCCACCGACGACATACCCAGCTGCTGTCCCGACGTCAGAAAACCGGCCGCCTGGCACTGGAACGGCCACGCCTTCCTGCGCTCCACCCCGGCCGACACCCGAGGCGTCTGACCCCCTCGAAACGCACAAGACGCGCGCATGCCACCCGCACGCGCGCGTCCTCGAGGGGTCCCTCCGGGCTCAGTCCGCCCCGGGCCCGAACACCTCGACCTTGTCCGAAACCCGGCGCACATGGATGCACGCCCCCGGACACTCCTTCGCCGAATCCACCACATCCGTCAGCAACGGCAGCGGCACCGGCGTCGTCGCCCCCACGGCCTGCAGCAACTCGTCGTCGGCGTCCTTCACATAGGCCAGCCCGTCGATGTCCAGCTCGAACACCTCCGGCGCGTACTGGGCGCAGATCCCGTCACCGGTACACAGGTCCTGGTCGATCCAGACCTCCAGCGCCTCGCCGTCCGGGGCCTCCTGCTGCACGCTCATCTCTCCTGACCTGTATCCGCCGGACCCGTGTGCCCGGCGGCTGTCGAACACCCCGACCCTACCCCCGCCGCCCGCTTTCCCACCGTCTGCGCCCGTGCGGCAGGCGGATCACCCGGAACAAGCGGCTTCCGCCTCACGTTCAGTGGGTATCCCCTCCGTGCGAGAGGGAGCGCACCGGGTGACCGACGACACACCTTGACAGTCTTTGTGATCTAGGGGTTTCAATCGACACCCACCCAGGTAGGGTCTGGAAGCGTCCAGCTCCCCTTGGAGGAGGTGAGGACCGTGGCAGCCCACGACGACGACATCAACCGCGGCATCCGCTCGGGAAGAGGGTCCGACGACCCCGCCGGGCAGATCGCCTATCTTGAGCAGGAGATCGCCGTCCTGCGCCGCAAGCTCGCCGACTCTCCGCGGCACACGAGGATTCTCGAGGAGCGGATCGTCGAGCTTCAGACCAACCTGGCCGGCGTCTCCGCACAGAACGAGCGCCTGGCCAACACACTCCGCGAGGCCCGCGACCAGATCGTGGCCCTCAAGGAGGAAGTCGACCGGCTCGCCCAGCCGCCGGCCGGCTTCGGAGCCTTCCTTCAGGCCAACGAGGACGGCACCGCCGACATCTTCACCGGCGGCCGCAAGCTCCGCGTCAACGTCAGCCCGAGCGTCGAACTCGACAACCTCAGGCGCGGCCAGGAAGTCATGCTCAACGAAGCGCTCAACGTGGTCGAGGCCATGGAGTACGAGAGCGTCGGCGACATCGTCACCCTCAAGGAGATCCTCGAGGACGGCGAACGCGCCCTGGTACTGGGACACACCGACGAGGAACGCGTGGTCCGGCTCGCCGAACCGCTCCGGGGCATCACCATCCGCCCCGGCGACGCACTCCTCCTCGAACCCCGCTCCGGCTACGTCTACGAAGTCGTGCCCAAGAGCGAGGTCGAGGAACTCGTCCTCGAAGAAGTCCCCGACATCGGCTACGAACAGATCGGCGGACTCGGCGGCCAGATCGAGGCCATCCGCGACGCCGTCGAACTCCCTTACCTCTACCCCGACCTCTTCAAGGAGCACGAGCTGCGCCCGCCCAAGGGCGTCCTGCTCTACGGCCCCCCCGGATGCGGTAAGACCCTGATCGCCAAGGCCGTCGCCAACTCGCTCGCCAAGAAGGTCGCCGAAGTGACCGGACAGGCCGCGGGCAAGAGCTTCTTCCTCAACATCAAGGGCCCCGAGCTGCTCAACAAGTACGTCGGCGAGACCGAGCGGCAGATCCGCCTCGTCTTCCAGCGTGCCCGTGAGAAGGCCAGCGAGGGCACCCCCGTCATCGTCTTCTTCGACGAGATGGAATCCCTCTTCCGCACCCGCGGCTCCGGCGTCAGCTCCGACGTCGAGAACACCATCGTCCCCCAGCTCCTCGCGGAGATCGACGGTGTCGAGGGCCTCCAGAACGTGGTCGTGATCGGCGCCTCCAACCGCGAGGACATGATCGACCCCGCCATCCTCCGGCCCGGCCGGCTCGACGTGAAGATCAAGATCGAGCGCCCGGACGCCGAAGCCGCCAAGGACATCTTCGGCAAGTACCTCACCGAGCGCCTCCCGCTGCACTCCGACGACCTCGGAGAGCACGGCGGCGACAAGGAGATCACCGTCCAGAGCATGATCCAGACGGCGGTCGAGCAGATGTACGCCGAATCCGAGGAAAACCGCTTCCTGGAAGTCACCTACGCCAACGGAGACAAGGAAGTCCTCTACTTCAAGGACTTCAACTCCGGCGCCATGATCGAGAACATCGTCGGCCGCGCCAAGAAAATGGCGATCAAGGACTTCCTCGACAAGAGCCAGAAGGGCCTCCGCGTCTCCCACCTCCTCCAGGCATGCGTGGACGAGTTCAAGGAGAACGAGGACCTGCCCAACACCACCAACCCCGACGACTGGGCCCGCATCTCCGGAAAGAAGGGCGAACGGATCGTCTACATCCGCACCCTCATCACCGGAAAGCAGGGCGCGGACACCGGACGGTCCATCGACACGGTGGCGAACACCGGCCAGTACCTGTAAAGGGCGGAGCGGCTGCGGATGCCCGCCACGGGCATCCGCAGCCGCTCGCTTTTCAGGCCACGACCGGAGCAGTCAATGACGCAAATGATCTCCCCACCAGTGCAAAGGCGTTCTAGGCTCTTTCCTACCGCCGAGTCGCGCAGTGCGGGGACGGGCACCGCACACGCACCGGAGCGCCAGCGGTACGCGAGCGGCACCCAAGACAGAGGGTGCCGCCGGGCAAGGAGGGCCGCATGACCGTACGGCGAGTAATGGGCATCGAGACGGAGTACGGCATCTCCGTCCCCGGCCACCCCAATGCCAATGCCATGCTCACCTCGTCCCAGATCGTCAACGCCTACGCGGCCGCGATGCACCGGGCCCGCCGGGCCCGCTGGGACTTCGAGGAGGAGAACCCGCTGCGCGACGCGCGAGGCTTCGACCTCGCCCGGGAGGCCGCCGACTCCAGCCAGCTCACCGACGAGGACATCGGCCTCGCCAACGTCATCCTCACCAACGGCGCCCGGCTCTACGTCGACCACGCCCACCCCGAATACAGCGCCCCCGAGGTCACCAACCCGCGCGACGCCGTCCTCTGGGACAAGGCGGGCGAACGCATCATGGCCGAGGCCGCCGAACGCGCCGCCGCGCTGCCCGGCGCCCAGCCCATCCACCTCTACAAGAACAACACCGACAACAAGGGCGCCTCCTACGGCACGCACGAGAACTACCTGATGAAGCGGGAGACCGCCTTCTCGGACATCGTGCGCCACCTGACGCCCTTCTTCGTCTCCCGCCAGGTCTTCGCGGGCGCCGGCCGCGTCGGCATCGGGCAGGACGGCCACGAACACGGCTTCCAGCTCAGCCAGCGCGCCGACTACTTCGAGGTCGAGGTGGGCCTGGAGACCACCCTCAAGCGGCCCATCATCAACACCCGCGACGAACCCCACGCGGACGCCGAGAAGTACCGCCGCCTCCATGTGATCATCGGCGACGCCAACCTCTCGGAGATCTCCACCTACCTCAAGCTGGGCACCACCGCACTGGTCCTCTCCATGATCGAGGACAACTTCATCGCGGTGGACCTCGCGGTCGACCAGCCCGTCCGCACCCTCCACCAGGTCTCCCATGACCCCTCCCTCCAGCACCTCGTCACCCTCCGCAGCGGACGCACGCTCACCGCCGTGCAGTTGCAGATGGAGTACTTCGAGCTGGCCCGCAAGTACGTCGAGGAGCGCTACGGCGCCGACGCCGACGACCAGACCAAGGACGTCCTCGTCCGCTGGGAGGACACCCTCACCCGGCTGGAGAACGACCCCATGAGCCTGGCCGCGGAACTCGACTGGGTCGCCAAACGGCAGCTCATGGAGGGCTACCGCCGCCGCGACGACCTCGACTGGGACGCGCCCCGGCTGCACCTGGTCGACCTCCAGTACGCCGACGTGCGCCCCGAGAAGGGCCTCTACAACCGCCTGGTCGACAAGGGCCGCATGAAGCGGCTGCTGGACGACGCGGAGGTCGAGCGGGCGCGCACGAAGCCGCCGGAGGACACGCGGGCCTACTTCCGGGGGCGGTGCCTGGAGCAGTACGCGGACGACGTGGCCGCGGCCTCCTGGGACTCGGTCATCTTCGACCTTCCCGGCCGCGATTCGCTCCAGCGGGTGCCAACCCTGGAACCTCTTCGCGGAACGCGAAATCACGTCAAGGAGCTGCTGGACCGGTGCCGGACCGCTGATGAGCTGGTCAGGGTGCTGTCCGGCAATTGAAACCCCGGTCCGGGGCTTTGATTGGGCTCCCTTCGCAGGGTGGAAATCCCGGCGTCAGGGAATCATCGAGGTGGCCCCCGTACGTTCCTGGAACTACGGGGCCGATGTCGGACCCGGCTTGTAGGGTCTGATCATCAGCGAACGGCGAACTGAGCGGGGTGAGGGTTATGGCGACCAAGGACACCGGCGGCGGCCAGCAGAAGGCCACACGCTCCACCGAAGAGGTCGAGGAGCAGACCCAGGAAGCACAGGGCTCCGAAGACCTCAAGGAACGACAGGAAAAACTGACCGACGACGTGGACTCGGTCCTGGACGAAATCGACGACGTATTGGAGGAAAACGCCGAGGACTTCGTGCGCTCCTTCGTGCAAAAAGGCGGCGAGTAGCCTTCGGATCGAAGGCGACGGGGGCGCTCGAAGTGGCGATCGAAGAGAACAGGAAACGCTGCGCGCGGTGTGGTATGAGCAAGCCGCATGCAGCGTTTCGCCGCAGGCGGTCGAATTTGGACGGCCTGCAGCAGCACTGCCGGGAGTGCGCCTCGGATTACCACCGCAAGCGGCAGGAATCCCGGGGGCGGAAAGTTCGCCCCCGGGTGGACGTACCCGAAGGACACAAGCTCTGCTTGCGATGCGGTGAGATCAAGCCGTGGAGCGAGTGGCACCGCAACGCGAGTGCTTCGGACGGACTCTCCACACGCTGCAAGGCATGCCGCGCGGCCGAAGGGCGTGCCAACCACCTCAAGCGGAGTTACGGCATCACGGAAGCCGAACGCGACGCCATGGTCGCTTCTCAGCGCGGGCTCTGTGTGATCTGTCTGAATGCCCCGGCCGCACATGTGGATCACTGCCACAAGACGGGTAGGGTCCGTGGCGTACTGTGCTTCAACTGCAATTCGGCCATCGGCAAGCTGGGGGACGACCCCGAGGCCGTACGCCGGGCCGCCGCCTATCTGGAAGGAAACTCGTGGAAGCCAATACTCGTGGCACCGGGCGTCTACCAGCTGCCTTCCTGACGCCTGGGTCGTCCTCCTTCATGGACTTCCTGTCGGACCATCAGCCGGAGCTGCTGCCGGGCAAGCGGACGCTGCCGCCGGTGCAGGGCGTGATCGAGGCCCCGCACGGGACGACGATCGTGGCCGTGACGTTCCCCGGAGGCGTCGTCCTCGCCGGTGACCGCCGCGCCACCATGGGCAACGTCATCGCCCAGCGGGACATCGAGAAGGTCTTCCCGGCGGACGAGTACTCCGCGGTCGGCATCGCCGGCACGGCGGGCCTGGCCGTGGAGATGGTCAAGCTCTTCCAGCTGGAGCTGGAGCACTTCGAGAAGGTCGAGGGCGCGCAGCTCTCCCTGGAGGGCAAGGCGAACCGCCTGTCGACGATGATCCGCTCCAACCTCGGCATGGCCATGCAGGGCCTGGCCGTGGTCCCCCTGTTCGCGGGGTACGACCTGGACCGCGACAAGGGCCGCATCTTCTCGTACGACGTGACGGGCGGCCGCAGCGAGGAGCACAACTTCGCGGCGACCGGTTCGGGCTCGGTGTTCGCGCGCGGTGCGATGAAGAAGCTGTTCCGTGACGACCTGACCGAGGAAGAGGCCACCACCCTGGTGGTGCAGGCGCTGTACGACGCGGCCGACGACGACTCGGCGACCGGTGGTCCCGACGTCGCGCGCCGGATCTATCCGATCATCACGGTGATCACCGACGACGGTTTCCGCCGGCTGACCGAGCAGGAGGCGTCCGAGCTGTCGCGCGCGGTGCTCCAGCGGCGGCTTGAGGAGCCGGACGGTCCGCGGGCCGCCCTGCTCTGAGCGGGCGCTCTCGGTCTTCGCAGTGAGGTGATCCCAGTGACCATGACAGAAAGGGACGGATAACCGGTGTCGACGCCGTTCTATGTCTCACCCCAGCAGGCCATGGCGGACCGCGCCGAGTACGCCCGCAAGGGCATCGCGCGCGGTCGCAGCCTGGTGGTCATGCAGTACGCCGACGGGATCGTGTTCGTCGGTGAGAACCCGTCCCGTGCGCTGCACAAGTTCAGCGAGATCTACGACCGGATCGGCTTCGCGGCCGCCGGCAAGTACAACGAGTACGAGAACCTGCGCATCGGCGGTGTGCGGTACGCGGATCTGCGGGGTTACACCTACGACCGTGACGACGTGACCGCGCGTGGTCTGGCGAACGTGTACGCGCAGACGCTGGGCACGATCTTCTCCTCGGCGGCCGAGAAGCCGTACGAGGTGGAGCTGGTGGTGGCGGAGGTCGGTGAGACGCCGGACGGCGACCAGATCTACCGGCTGCCGCACGACGGTTCGATCGTGGACGAGCACGGTTCGGTGGCGGTCGGCGGCAACGCGGAG
>NZ_MUNH01000028.1:0-13196 GCF_002154615.1 Streptomyces recifensis | reverse complement strand
GCCTGTGCCGGCACGGGCCGCGCGGCGGCGGACGCCCGCCCCGCCGACGAGTCCTTCGCGCCGCAGGAGCAGGACACCGCGCTGCTGCTGACGCTCCCCCAGGGGCTGGACTGGCGGACCCAGCCGTTCTCGCACGTGGGCGGTCCGGGCTCGCGCCCCATGCAGGTGCCGTTCACGCGCGGCAGGGCCGCCGCCTGAGCGATGCGGACGACGCTGAACTGACGCTCGATTCCGCCCGCCGGTGACCTGCCCGGCCACGCTCGCGTTGGCCAGGCATGACTCCCACCCAGACGGCCACCGGGCGTCAGCGCCGCGTTTATGTGCCCCGGCCGGCGGACGCGGCCGCGCCCCCGTACCCGGACCCGCCCATCTACACCGAGCTGATGCGGGTCTGGGCCGACCGGGGCCGCACACTGCCGGGGCGCCACGACCCGGAGTGGGCCGAACTGGCGGCCCCGACGGTGCGCAGGGGGCAGTTCAGCGACTCTCCGGCCCCGCCAGATGACGAGCGATGACCATCCGCTGGATCTGGTTGGTGCCCTCGACGATCTGGAGCACCTTGGCCTCGCGCATGTAGCGCTCGGCCGGGAAGTCGGCGGTGTAGCCGTACCCGCCGAGGACCTGCACGGCGTCGACGGTGACCCGCATCGCGGTGTCGGTGCAGTGCAGCTTGGCCATGGCGGCCTGCTTGGCGAACGGCCTGCCCGCGTCCTTCAGCCGGGCCGCCGCCAGGTACAGGGCCCGGCCCGCCTCGATCTGGGTGGCCATGTCGGCCAGCAGGAAGCGCAGTCCCTGGAAGTCCGCGATGGGGTGCCCGAACTGCCGGCGCTCGGTCGCGTAGGTCACCGCCTGGTCCAGGGCCGCCTGGGCGACCCCGATCGCGCAGGCCGCTATGCCGAGCCGGCCCGAGTCGAGCGCCGAGAGGGCGATGCCGAAGCCCTGGCCCTCCTCGCCGATGCGCCGGTCGTCCGGAACGCGTACGCCGTCCAGGTGGACCTGGGCGGTGGGGCTGCCCTTGAGGCCCATCTTCTTCTCCGGCAGGGCCGCGCTCAGGCCCTCGGCGTCGCCGGGCACCAGGAACGCGGTGATGCCGCGCGGGCCGTCGGCGCCGGTGCGGGCCATCACGGTGTAGAAGTCCGCGATGCCGCCGTGGGTGATCCACGCCTTGGTGCCGCTGAGCACCCAGTCGTCGCCGTCGCGGACGGCCCTGGTGCGCAGGGAGGCCGCGTCGGACCCCGAGGACGGCTCGGAGAGGCAGTAGGCGCCGAGCAGGCCGCCGCCGAGCATGGCGGGCAGGTGCTCGACCTGCTGCTGCTTGGTGCCGTGGGTGGCGAGCGCGTACGAGGCGAGGGTGTGGACGCTGACGCCGAGACCGACGGTGAGCCGGGCCGCGGCCAGCTCCTCCAGCACCTGGAGGTAGACCTCGTAGGGCTGCTCGCCGCCGCCGTGCTCGGGGTCGTAGGGCAGGCCCAGCAGGCCCGCTTCCGACAGCAGGGTGAAGACCTCGCGGGGGAAGCGTCCGGCGTCCTCCTCCTCGGCCGCCTTCGGCGCGATCTCGCGCTGTGCGATGTCCCGGACCAGGGCGAGCAGATCCCTCGCCTCGTCCGTGGGCAGTTGACGCTCCACCGGCTGCGTTTCGCGGTCGGACATGGCGTCGGACTCCTCCCTGTGCGGGCACATCGGCGGATGTGCGCCTTGGGTGGGGCGGCTCCGCGCGATCGCTCCGGTGGCGCCGAGGCCCCGCTTCCGGGTCTCGGAGGCGGCTGACCAGCGGCTTGTGCCGTGAGTATGCCCGATCGGGAACCTCCCGTCACCAGTTAACGACCGCTTACTTGAAGAATCCAGCCGGAGCCGCCCGCACCCCCTTCGGCCGGGGTGCGGGCAGGGCCGTACGGGGGAATCTCAGCCGTCGCGGCGGGCCGGCGGCGGGGCCGGGCAGGAGGGGTCCAGTTCCTCGATGGCGCGCAGGGTGCCGCCGAGCGTCTTGACCAGCAGCTCGCCCAGGGCGGCGCGGGTCAGCTCAGGGCGGCCGATCCAGTCGAGCGTGGTGCCCTCGACGCTGCACACCCACGAGAACAGGCCGGTACGGGCCAGCGGGCCGATGTCGGTCATGCCGTACGCGCCGTCGGCGATGGTGGCGACGATCGCCTCGCGCACCCCGTCCCGGATGGCGTGCACCTCGGCGTCGAAGCCGACACCGCCGCTGACGATGGTGCGGTACGCGGCCTGGTGGTGCTCGGCGAAGCGGAGGTAGCCGTCGATGGTGCGCTGGAGGCGGTCCACGGCGGGCAGTTCGGCGCCACTGGCGGCGAAGGCGACCAGCTCGGCGACGGAGTCCTGGACGATCGCCAGGTAGTAGCCGCGCTTGGAGCGGAAGTAGTAGTAGATCAGGCCCTTGGCGACATGGGCCTGGCGGGCGATGTCGTCCATGGACAGCGCGTCGTAGGAGGTGTCCGCGAAAAGGGTGCGCCCGATGGCGAGGAGTTCGGCGCGGCGGGCCGCGGAGCGGTCGGTGCCGCGCGCCCGGACGGGGACGGCCGCCTGCTGCTGACGCACGCTCACATTCTGCCCTGCTCTCGACGTCCGGCGGGACCCGCGCAGTATGGCAGAGGGGGCGGCCGGACGGGCGCCCGGCCGCCCCCCCCGTGCTGCGTCAGCGCACGCCCACCGCCGCGAGCGCGCGGAGCTGGCGCGCGGTCGGACGGGCCGGGAAGTACAGGTAACAGACGCCGCCCGTACCGCTCTTGACCTTGCCGTTCGCGTCGTACCGCTTGGTGCGCAGCCAGATGTTCTCCCACTCGCGCCGGGCGTAGACCCGGCGCACCTCGGGGTCGCTGGGCGAGGCCGGGTCGTTGGCGATGACGTCGCCGTCGGCGGTGAAGCCGATGACCGTCATCAGGTGGCCGGAGGTGCCGTAACCGGCGCCGGTCAGCTCGGTCTTGAGGAAGGACTGGGAGGTGATGGCCGGGATGCCCGCCGCGATCAGGGTCTCCAGGTCGGTGAGCGAGGTCAGCCGGGTCACCACGCCCTGGATGCCGGGGAAGGTGGCCGCGTAGGCCGCGTTGAACGGCCAGTTGCCGCAGCCGGTGTACTGGTGGTCGTAGGTGTACCGGGCCGCGTGGTCGACCTGCGGGTCGGCGTAGGAGGGGTCGACCCAGGCGAGCTGCTCCGGGGTGAGCCGGCCGCCCCAGTACTCGATGATCATCTGCGAGGAGGTCGGACTGCACCACGCCTCGCCGCCGTTGTCGTACTCGGGGTACTGGCCCTTGTGGATCTCCTGCGAGTAGCGCGGTACGGCCAGTTCACGGGCGAGGCCGGGCGTGGAGGCCGGGACGGTGAAGCGGTCGGGGATGTCGGAGCCCATCGCGCCCACCCGCCACACGGTCGGGGTGCGCCGGGTGCCCGGCGTCCGGTACAGGGTGAGGCGCAGCCGGTACGCCACCGCGCGCAGGCCGGTGCTCGCGTCGTCGATGGCGAAGGTGTCGGTCCACACCGAGCTCTTGCCGTCGCTCTGGTCGTCCACCGAGGTCCGCTTGATGTCCTCGTCGCCCGCGGCCCAGCGGCCCATCACGTACCAGGGGGCGGTGGTGCCGTCGGAGTAGGCGGCCTGCAGCTCGATCTGGAGCCAGGTGCCGGCCGGGGTGTCGGCGTTCCAGGAAGCGATCAGCTCGGTCGCGGGCACCCGGAGCCGGTGGATCGGGGAGGTCCAGGTGGCGTACTCCCAGGCGGCGGTGGTGCCGGTGTGCGGGTCGGTGTAGTCGGTGCGGCCCTCGGGCACGGCGATGGCGATGCCGGGGCGCCGGCCGGCCACGGTCCGGACGCCGCTTCCGGTGCCGCCGCGCCAGTCGGGGTACGTGGTCCAGGCGCGGTTGTCGACGGGACGGGCGGGCGCGCGGCCCGAGTCGTCGGCGTCGGGGGCCGCGGTTGTGGTGGCGGCGGCCGCGGGTACCGTTCCGGCGGCCACCGCGACGGCGACGGCTGCGGCGAGAACGGTTCGGCGGGACGGCTGCTGGGCTCTGCTCATGGGCGCGACTACCCCCAGGTGTCCGGGTCGGGACGGTTCAGGTGCACGGGCGTGCGCCAACTCGGGTGCACGGTTGTGCGCCAACTATGGAGCAGCCGACATGCCCCTGCCAGCACTTCGGCGCATGCCGCGCCCATGAATATTGGTCTTGGCCAATGGCGACGACCGGGGCCCCGGCACGGCACGGAACGGCCCCGGTGCGGGCGGGACACCGCACCGGGGCCTGCCATGGCAGGCTCATGTCACCCTCAGGTCACCTGCATGTCGCCCGGGGGCTTCAGACCAGGTCCATCGCCGCGACCTCGTCGGGCCGGCCGTAGCTGACCGGGCCCTGGAAGCGGCGGCGGGCGGTGGTGAACCACCACACCGTGGCGATGAGCAGCACGGCCGCGAGCGCGATCGGCGCGTAGTTGAAGGAGTCCACGGTGATCGGGGACGCCTGCGGGAGCATGAACAGGACGCTGCTGAGCAGAATCCAGATCACCGCGACCCAGCCGATCGGCCGGCCCCAGCGGCCCAGGTGCCAGGGGCCGGGCTGGAACTCGTCACCCAGCCGCAGCCGCAGGAAGATCGGCACCGCGTAGGCGAGGAACAGTCCGACCACGTTGACGCTCACGATGGCCGTGAACGCCGTGTGGGACCACCAGCCGGGGACCACCAGGGCGAGCGAGCAGGCCACGGCGAGCCAGACCGCCTTGACGGGTGTCCGGGTGCGCGGCGAGACGGAGTGCCACCAGCGGGAGCCGGGCATGGCGCCGTCGCGCGAGAAGGCGAAGATCTGCCGGGTGTTGCTGGTCAGGTTGGCCAGCCCGCAGAAGAGCATGGCGCCGATGACGATCAGCAGCATGACCTTGGCGGTGCCGACGCCGAGCCCGTCGATGAGAATCTGGACGGGCGGGGCGTCCGAGCCGGCCACCTTGGTGTAGTCGCTAATGCTGTAGACCAGCGCGAGCATCAGGATCAGGCCGGTGAGCGCCGAATAGCCGATGGCGCGGGTGATGCCCTTGGGGGCGTTCACGGTCGCCTGGACGGTTTCCTCCGACATGTGGAAGCTGCCGTCGAAGCCCGTGAAGGTCCAGCTCGTGACCAGCAGGCCCAGCATGCCGCCGTAAAGGCCGTTGGTGAAGCCGGTGTTGTTCTCGAAATGCGTGACGAAGGACGCCGACTGGTGGTGATCGGGAATCACGATGAGTGCGCCCACGATCACCACGAGTCCGATCAGCAGCCACCACACGGAAATCCGGTTCAGCACCGCGACGAGCTGGACGGTGAAGGTGTTGGCCAGGCCCTGGAGCACGATGATCAGCGCGGTGATCAGCACCGTCTGATGGGCGGTGGGCTCGTAGGAGGACCACTGCAGGGCGACGAACGCCTGGATGAAGGTGGCGGCCGCGTATCCGGTGGCGGCGGTGCCGCCGATCTGCCCCACGAAGTTCAGCCAGCCGGTGAACCAGGACCAGGCGCCCTTGTGCCGCTTGGCGAGTTTACCGGCGGAGAAATACAGCGCCCCGCTCGTCGGATAGGCCGAGGCGACCTCCGCCATGGCGGCGCCGATGAACAGCACCATCACGGAGACGCCGATCCAGCCGAAAACGAGAATACGGGGACCGCCCGCACTCAGACCGAATCCGAAGGACGAGAAAATACCCGAGAGGACATTGATGATGGTGAAGGAGATCGCGAAATTGTCGAACGCTTTGAAACGGCGCGTGAGTTTGCGCGGATAACCCATCGCGTGCAGGGTCGCGTCGTCGTCGAGCACGACCGGTTCCTCGGCCGCCGGAGCCTTGGCCCCTGGCGGCGATATCCGTTCCGACACTGATCTGCCTTTCTGTTGGGGGGTGGACGCGTGAGGTGCGGTCTCAGGCGGCTCCGGGGACGGGCAGCCCGCAGGCACGCCGGGCGCGGGAGAGCTGCTCGGCGGGGTCACCGAAGGCGCTCCAGGGCATGCGCGAGGCGTACGGGCCCATCGCCGCGAAGACCGCCCGTGCCTCGAACTCGCTCTGGCCCATCACCAGCGCGTGCGCGAGGTAGGCCAGGTCGAGCACCGGGGTGAAGCGGGAACCGGCCACCGTGGGCAGCCAGTTGCGGTAGGCGGCCAGCGCGGTGGAGCGCCACTGCGGCTGCTCCCAGACCCGGTCGGCGAGCAACTGGGTCGGGTTGTAGCTCTCCACCAGCGCGACCAGCGGCAGCAGCCGGAGCGCGGAGTCGACAGGGGCGCGCTGACTGAGGAAGGCGGCCACGTCCCAGGCGGCGTTGACCGTGCCGCCGTGCCGGGTGAAGAAGAAGGAGAGGAAGCGGTGGTGGGCCTCGCGGTGCCAGGGGTCCAGGGACAGGATGTGGGCGAACAGCCGCCAGGGGCCGGGCGGCGCGGTGAGCAGGCCCTGCGGGGCGGGTTCGCGCAGTTGGTGCAGCCGGGCCATGGTCAGCTTGGCGACCCAGGGCGTGGGGTCGTCGGGGGCGAGGGCGGCGGCGCGTTCGCAGGCGGCCAGCGCTATGCGCTCCAGTGCCTCGGCGCGTTCGTCGCGCGCGTCGGCGGCCCGCATCGCGCGCTGCACGGCCACCCGGGCCCACATCAGCGCGGCCTCGGGCGACGGTTCCTCGGCGAGCCAGCGCTCCACCAGGTCGGTGCCGGCCGCCTCCGAGGCCAGCACCAGCGAGCGGTGGGCGCGCAGGGCGAAGTCGGACCGGGTCTCGGCCAGGGCCTCACAGGCGTAGCGGTGACGCCCCGCCCGCACATCGACGCATACGCTCGCCAGGACGCGGTCGTCGGCCGCCGGGTGCCAGACGTACTGCCCCTCGAATAACTCCGCGGCCATGCTCCCCTGTCCGTCCCGATACAACGCGTCGCAGTTGTGCAGGACGCACCTTACTCACCGGGCGACACACCTGGAACGCCGAATTTCACATATCGGTCGGCGGATTCCGGGGGAAAATCTCCACCGATTGACCCCTGGTCAGCGGACGGCTCGGGAAGTCGCGCTTTCCGGCCCCTCGGGCACCTCTCCTTCGCCCCCTACTAGACTGTTTCCGGCAGAACTCCCCCACACCGCACCACACCTCGGGAATCACCATTCACGACCTCGCCCGCCGGCTGCGCGCCCTTCCGCCGTCCCTGGGGCCGGTCCGGCTGATCGGCGTCGACGGGCACGCGGGCTCCGGGAAGTCCACCTTCGCCGGACACCTGGCCGCCGCGCTCGACGGGGCCCCGGTGCTGCACCTGGACGACATCGCCAGCCACGACGAGCTGTTCTCCTGGACCGCCCGCCTGACCGCCCAGGTGATCGAGCCGCTGGGCCGGGGCGAGAGCGCGCGGTACGCCTCCTACGACTGGACCCTGCGTGCCTTCGGCCCGCCCCGCGTCCTGCCGCCCGCTCCCGTGCTCCTGGTCGAGGGCGTCGGCGCCGGGCGCCGGGAGCTGCGCCCGCATCTGGCGGCGCTGCTGTGGATGGAGCTGCCCGCGCCGGAGTCCTGGGCGCGCGGCCGCCGCCGGGACGGCGAGGCCCAGCGGGAGTTCTGGGACGGCTGGACCGAGGCGGAGCGCGCGCACTTCGCCGGTGACCCCTCGCGCCCCCATGCGGACCTGACGGTGCGCGCGACACCCGAGGGGTACGAGGTGCTGCCAGGGCCCGCGACCCCCCTCAGGCCGGACCTGCGCGACCCGGATTCTCACCGACAGTGACGAGTCGTCGGCGGTGTGCTGAACTTGTGAAGACGGCAGCCCCCGGAAGTTCGTTCAGGGCCCCAACACGGCTTGACCCGGCCCCCGTACAGGTCTTACTTTCTCCACACACGGCTCTTCGCGGGCCGTCCCGAGGACACGAAGCCCCCGATTGTTCCCCCGTGATCGGGGGCTTCGTTCTGCCCTCAGCCGGTTCCGGGGCGCCGAACGCACCGATTCGATCACCCTCGGTGACCGCGCCCCATGCGCCCCGCATGCTCCCACCTCGTCAAACGCCCTCTGCGGCACCCTTCGGCAGCCGGTGCCCCCGCGGGTACGATGCCCTCGGTGCGACCTTCGGCAGCAGCCTCGCGCACCGGCAACTCCGGTCCGCGGTACAGCGGTTCGACCGCGGCGACCGCCGAGCGCCTGCCCGGCGGGGCAACCAACGGGGGGCACGGTTCGTGGGGGACGTGATGGACTTCGGCACGCAGGGCCCCGAGGCCCCGGCCGACCTCGCCTGGGTGCGAGGCGTGGACGCCTACACGATGGGCGCCTACCCGCAGGCCGAGGAGGAGTTCCGCGCCGCGGCGCGGATGGACCCGGGGATGGCCGACGCCTGGCTCGGGCTGCACGCGCTCAGGGTCGACACGACCACCGCGCTGCTGCGGATGTTCCGGCACCGCGACCGCTTCGGCGAACAGCGCGCCCGGCACCGCCGCTCCCTCAACTCCTGGTACTGGCTGGGCTGGTGGGTGCAGCCGGTGCTGGAGAGCCCCCGCGACCTGCTGCTGGCGCACGCCTCGCACTGGCTGGACGGCCGCCATGTGCCGGAGCTGGACCGGGCGCTGGCCGGGCTGCCGCCCGTGGACACCGACCCGCAGGTGCGGTTCCTGCACGCCTGCCGCGCCTATCTGGTCAAGGACTGGGAGCAGTTGGTCCGGCACACCGACCCGCTGCTGGACGACCCCCTGCTCGGCATAGAGGCGGGCCTGTTCGGCGGCATGGCCCGGGTCCGGCTGGAGACGTACGGGCAGGCCGAGCCGTTGCTGTCGGCCGCCCTGATGCGCTGCCGCAGCGAGCAGCCGCAGCGCAAGGAGCTGCGCTACTGGCTGGCCCGCGCCCACGAGGGCACCGGCCGCAGCGCCGCCGCGCTCCCGCTGTACCGGGCCGTGCACCGGGTCGACCCGGCCTTCATGGACACCTCCGCCCGGCTCGCCGCCATCGCCGAGGGCGACGGGTACGACGACCCCGCCGACTTCGCGGCGGTCACCCTGTCCGGTGCCGGCCAGGACACGATGGACGGCCCCGACACCCTCGATCCCCTCTTCGGCACCGAGGGCCGTGACCTCAGGTTCGCCGAGCCCGACCTGCCCACCGGCCCGCTGCCCTCGGCGCCCGACCGCGCGGTCCGCCTCAAGAACGGGTCCTCCTCCTCCAACCTGCCGGCCGGACCGACCGATCCGGGCTTACTGGAGGAGGCGCTGGCGGAGCTGGAGCGCATGGTGGGCCTGGAGCCCGTCAAGCGCCAGGTGAAGGCGCTCTCGGCGCAGCTGAACATGGCCCGGCTGCGCGCCGGGCAGGGACTACCGGTCCAGCCGCCGAAACGGCACTTCGTCTTCTCCGGCCCCTCCGGCACCGGCAAGACCACGGTGGCCCGCATCCTCGGCCGGGTCTTCTACGCCCTCGGCCTGCTCGGCGGCGACCACCTGGTGGAGGCCCAGCGGGCCGACCTGGTCGGCGAGTACCTGGGCCAGACCGCGGTGAAGGCCAACGAACTGATCGACTCCGCCATCGGCGGCGTGCTCTTCGTGGACGAGGCGTACGCGCTCTCCAACTCCGGGTACGGCAAGGGCGACGCGTACGGCGACGAGGCGCTCCAGGTGCTGCTGAAGCGGGCCGAGGACAACCGGGACCACCTGGTGGTGATCCTCGCCGGGTATCCCGAGGGCATGGACCGGCTGCTGGCCGCCAACCCCGGTCTGTCGTCCCGCTTCACCACCCGCGTGGACTTCCCCTCGTACCGCCCCCAGGAACTGACCGAGATCGGCCGGGTGCTGGCGGCGGAGAACGGGGACGGGTGGGACGAGGAGGCGGTGGAGGAGCTGCGCTCCATCGCCGGGCACGTGGTCGACCAGGGCTGGATCGACGAGCTGGGCAACGGCAGGTTCCTGCGCACCCTGTACGAGAAGAGCTGCGCGTACCGGGACCTGCGGCTGTCCACCTGTCCGGGCGTCCTCTCCCGCGAGGACCTGGCCACCCTGCGCCTGCCGGACCTCATGCAGGCGTACGGCGAGGTGCTGTCGGGGCGGGCACCGCAGGACCCGTCGGCGATGTGACGGGCCCCGCGGCTCGGCCGGCCCAGGGTCTTTCGTTTGGATCAGGCCGGATCAAACGAGAGGCCCTAGGTGGCCAGCGCCTGCTCCGGGTCCCCGCTCTTGCGCGGCCGGGCCGGAGCCGGGCGCACGGGCACCGGTTCCGTCCTCGGCGCGGGCCGAGGGGTGTCCGGGTGGGCCGGGTCGTGGACCTCGCCCACCAGCAGCTCGAGCGCGTCCTCCAGCGCGACCAGGCCCAGCACGCGGCCGGAGGCGTCCGCCACCTGGGCCAGGTGTGTGGCGGCCCGGCGCATGACGGTCAGCGCGTCGTCCAGCGGGAGTTCCGCCCGCATCGTGGCCATCGGACGCCACACGTGCTGCGGCACGGCGCGGTCGGAGTCCTCCAGGTCGAGGACGTCCTTCACATGCACGTACCCCATGAAGGCGCCGGCGCCCGCGGCCACCGGGAAGCGGGAGTAGCCGGTGCGCGCGGTCAGCTCGACGATCTCTCCCGGTGTGACCGAGGGCGGCACCGTCACGAGGGTCTCGCGCTTGAGGAGGACGTCGGTGACCGGGCGGGAGCCCAGTTCCAGCGCGTCCTCGAGACGCTCCTGCGCCTCCGGGTCCAGCAGCCCGGCCTGGCTGGAGTCCTCCAGCAGGCGGTTGAGCTGCTCGCTGGTGACGACGGCTTCGACCTCGTCCTTGGGCTCGACCCGGAAGAGCCGCAGGATGCCCTGCGCGCAGGCGCCGAGCGCCACCGTGACGGGCTTGCAGATCCGGGCGAAGTACACCAGGCCGGGGCCGAGCCACAACGCGGCCTTCTCGGGGGCGGCCATGGCCAGGTTCTTCGGCACCATCTCACCGATGACCAGGTGGAAGAAGACCACCGCGGCCAGCGCGATCACATAGCCCAGCGGGTGGATCACACCCTCGGGGAGACGGACGGCCTCGAACACCGGCTCCAGCAGGTGGGCCACGGTCGGCTCGGCCACCGCGCCCAGGGTCAGCGAGCAGACGGTGATGCCGAACTGGGCGGCCGCCATCATCTGCGGCAGCCGCTCCAGACCGTGCAGCACCTGGCGGGCACGCGCGGTGCCGACCGGCTCGATCTGGCTGCGCCGGACGGAGACGAGCGCGAACTCGGCGCCGACGAAGAATCCGTTGGCGAGCACGAGCAGCGCGGCGAAGAGGAGTTGGACGACGCTCATCGGGCGGCCTCCGTCTGCTGGGCGACGGGCGCCGTCCGGACCAGGCGGACCCGCTCGGCGCGGTAGTGGCGGACCTGGCGCACGGAGAGCCGCCAGCCGGGCAGCTCGGCCCGGTCACCGGGGGCCGGGATACGGCCGAGCAGGTCGGCCACGAGCCCGGCGACGGTCTCGTACGGCCCCTCGGGGGCGTCCAGGCCGATGCGGGTGAGGACGTCGACGCGGCAGCCGCCGTCCACGTCCCACGCGGGGCGGCCGTCCTCGGGCGGGGCGGGGGCGACCTCGGGCACCACCTGGCGGTCGTGCTCGTCGCGGACCTCGCCGACCAGTTCCTCGACGATGTCCTCCAGCGTGACCACGCCCGCGGTGCCGCCGTACTCGTCGACGACGACCGCGATGGGCTGCTCGCTGCGCAGCCGGGTCAGCAGGGGACGCACCGGCAGGGTCTCGGGGACCAGCAGCGCCTTGCCGGCGATCCGGGCGACCGGGGTGCGCAGGCGCTCGGCGGCCGGGACCGCCAGGGCGTCCTTGAGGTGGACCATGCCCACGATCTCGTCGATCTTCTCCCGGTAGACGGGGAAGCGGGACAGGCCGGTGGCGCGGGTGAGGTTGACGACGTCCTCGGCGGTGGCCGAGTCCTGGAGCGCGCTGACCTTCACCCGCGGGGTCATGACGTGCTGGGCCGTCAGGTCGCCGAGGGACAGGGTGCGGACGAACAGGTCGGCCGTGTCCTGCTCCAGGGCGCCGGCCCGGGCGGAGTGCCGGGCCAGGGAGACCAGTTCGCCGGGGGTGCGGGCGGAGGCCAGCTCGTCGGCGGGCTCGACACCGAGGGCGCGCACCAGCCGGTTGGCCACGGTGTTCAGCACGGAGATCACCGGCCGGAACAGCCGCGAGAACACGTGCTGCGGGCCCGCGACGAACCGCGCGACCTGGAGCGGCTTGGAGACCGCCCAGTTCTTGGGGACCAGCTCACCGACGACCATCTGGATCGCGGAGGCCAGCAGCATGCCGACCACCACCGCGACGCCGGAGGCCGCGCCCCCGGGAATGCCGAGCGCGCCGAGGGGGCCGTCGAGCAGGTCCGCGAGGGCCGGTTCGGCGAGCATGCCGACGACGAGCGAGGTGATGGTGATGCCGAGCTGGGTGCCGGAGAGCTGGAAGGAGAGTTCCTTCAGCGACTCCACGACCGTACGGGCGCGCTTGTCGCCCTCGGCCGCGGCCTGCTCGGCGTCCTGGCGCTCGACCGTGACGAGGCCGAACTCGGCCGCCACGAAGAAGCCGTTGGCCAGGATCAGCAGGAAGGCCGCTCCTAGGAGCAGCAGGGAGATGCTCATGATGCCGCCGCCTCCGCGTGCACGCGGGCCGGATGGTCCGCGGTATGTCGGCAGGGGGCGGCGCAGGTACTACAGGACGATCCGTCCATCGCCGGAGAGGGTCACTCCTCGCATAGCAGGGAAAACCTCCGCGCGCCGGGCGTGGCACGACGGAGGCGGAGGCGCGTCGGAAAACGCCTCCGTCAACAGATTAGTCAAGACCGGGGCAGGTGCGGCAAGGGTGACCGCCCCCGAATGGGCCCCGACCCGGGACCCCGAGAGGCCCCGGAGGCCGCGCTCGGCCCGCCGGGACCTCAGCTCCGGGGGAACTCGGGATCGCGCGGCGCCTGCTGCTCCACCAGAGTGCGCAGGCTCCGCGCGTCGGCGATGGCGCGCTGCTTGGCGACGCCGGGCTGGATGCCGAGCGCGGCCAGGCTGGTGCCGTCGCTGAGGTCGAGGAAGACCCAGGGGTCACCCGGACGCAGGTTGACCCCGACGATCTCGGCCCAGGCCAGCTTGCGGCTGCCGGCGATGTTGACGACCGTGACGCCGGACTCCTCGGCGACGACCTTCACCCGCGCGAGCCGGGCCAGCACCCAGGCCATCAGGGCGCCGGTGACGATGAAGCTGAGGCGCTCCCCCGGCCCCATGTCCAGCAGCAGGGCGACGGCGGCGACG
>NZ_MUNH01000003.1:0-19462 GCF_002154615.1 Streptomyces recifensis | reverse complement strand
ACCGAGGACCAGAAGCGCGCCTGGCTCCCCGGACTCGCCGACGGCACGAAGCTGATGGCCTTCGGCATCACCGAGCCCGACGCCGGCTCCAACTCCCACCGCATCACCACCACCGCCCGCCGGGACGGCGACGACTGGCTGCTCACCGGCCGGAAGGTCTTCATCTCCGGGGTGGACCACGCCGACGCCGTCCTGATCGTCGGCCGCACCGAGGACGCCCGCACCGGCAAGCTCAAGCCGTGCCTCTTCATCGTCCCGCGCGACGCCGAAGGCTTCTCCCGCAGCCCGATCGACATGGAGCTGAGCGCCGCCGAGAAGCAGTGGGAACTGGTCCTGGACGACGTACGGCTGCCCGCCGACGCCCTTGTTGGTGGGGGCCCCTCCCACGCTTTCGGCAGTGGGGGAGAAGACGCCGGGCTGCTCCAGCTCTTCGCCGGGCTGAACCCGGAGCGGATCATGACGGCCGCGTTCGCCATCGGCATGGGCCGGTACGCCCTCGCCAAGGCGCTGGAGTACGCCCGTGAGCGCACCGTCTGGAAGACCCCGATCGGCGCCCACCAGGCGATCGCGCACCCCCTCGCCCAGGCCCACATCGACCTGGAACTGGCCAGGTTGATGATGCAGAAGGCGGCCCTCCTCTACGACGCCGGGGACGACATCGGCGCGGGCGAGGCGGCCAACATGGCCAAGTACGCGGCGGGAGAGGCGTGCGTACAGGCCGTCGACCAGGCCGTGCACACCCTCGGCGGCAACGGTCTGACCCGCGAGTTCGGGCTCGCCTCGCTGATCGTCGGCGCACGGGTGGCCCGGATCGCCCCGGTGAGCCGGGAGATGATCCTCAACTACATCTCGCACCAGACCCTCGGCCTGCCCAAGTCGTACTAGAGCGACCGACGTTCGGAGGAACCGTGTTCCACAGCCCGTACGCCGAGGTCCCACCGGTCGAAGAGCCCATCCACGACGCCGTCCTGGCCGGAGCCGCCGCCCACGGCGACCGGCCCGCGCTGATCGACGGCGTGGACGGTGCCACCGTCACCTACGCCCAACTGGACGCCCTGCACCGGAGACTGGCCGCCGCGCTGGCGGAGGCGGGGGTGCGCAAGGGTGACGTACTCGCCCTGCACAGCCCCAACACCATCGCGTTCCCGCTCGCCTTCTACGCGGCCACCCGCGCGGGCGCCACCGTCACCACCGCGCATCCGCTGCACACCCCTCAGGAGCTGGCCAAGCAGCTCGCGGACAGTTCGGCCCGCTGGCTGATCACCGTCTCCCCGCTGCTGCCGACCGCCCGGAGGGCCGCCGAACTCGCGGGCGGGATAAGGGAGATCTTCGTCTGCGACCAGGCGCCCGGCCACCGCTCGCTGACCGAGCTGCTCGCCACCACCGCTCCCGAGCCGGACGCAGCGGTCGACCCGGCCGAGGACATCGCCGTACTGCCGTACTCCTCCGGGACCACCGGCACGCCCAAGGGTGTGATGCTCACCCATCGGCAGATCGCCACCAACCTCGCTCAACTGGAGCCCGCCGTCACGGTGGAGCCCGATGAACGCATCCTCGCGGTGCTGCCGTTCTTCCACATCTACGGCCTGACCGCCCTGATGAACGCGCCCCTGCGCAAGGGCGCCACCGTGGTCGTGCTGCCCCGCTTCGAGCTGGACGCCTTCCTCGCGGCGATCGAGACCCACCGCATCACCGGCCTGTACGTCGCCCCGCCCATCGTGCTCGCCCTCGCCAAGCACCCCTCGGTCGCCCGGTACGACCTCTCCTCGCTGCGGTACGTCCTCAGCGCCGCCGCCCCGCTGGACGCCGCCCTCGCCAAGGCCTGCGCCGACCGGCTCGGGCTGCCGCCGCTGGGCCAGGCGTACGGCATGACGGAGCTGTCGCCCGGCACCCATGTCGTCCCGCTCGCCCAGCTGCGCGACGCGCCGCCCGGCACGGTCGGCAGACTCATCGCCGGCACCGAGATGCGGATCGTCTCCCTGGACGACCCCGGCAGGGACCTCGGACCCGGCGAGCGCGGCGAGATCCTGATCCGGGGCCCGCAGATCATGAAGGGCTACCTGGGCCGCCCGGACGCCACCGCCGCGATGATCGACGCCGACGGCTGGCTGCACACCGGCGACGTCGGCCGAGTGGACGACGAGGGCTGGCTGTTCGTGGTGGACCGGGTGAAGGAACTCATCAAGTACAAGGGGTTCCAGGTGGCCCCGGCCGAACTGGAGGCCCTGCTGCTCACCCACCCCGGCATCGCGGACGCGGCCGTGATCGGCGTCGTCAACGACGACGGCAACGAGGCCCCGCACGCCTTCGTCGTCCGCCAGCCCGCCGCGCCTGACCTCAGCGCCAACGACGTGATGCTGTACGTGGGCGAGCGCGTCGCGCCGTACAAGCGGGTGCGCGGGGTCACCTTCACCGACGGGGTGCCCCGTGCCGCCTCCGGCAAGATCCTGCGCCGGGAGCTGCGCCCATGACCCTCGTCGGACGCACCCGCGACCGGGCCGTGGAGACGCTCAGCCTGGACTCCCCGGACACCCGCAACGCCCTCTCCGCGCCGCTGGTGGCGGAGCTCGCCGAGGCTCTTGCCGACTGCGGAAAGGACCCCGGTGTCCGGGCCGTCGTGCTCACCCACACCGGCAACACCTTCTGCGCCGGGGCCGACCTGCGCGAACCGCCCCGCCCGGACGCCCTGGTGGGGCTGCTGCGCCGGCTGGTGGAGCTGCCCAAGCCGGTGATCGCCCGGATCACCGGACATGTCCGCGCGGGCGGGCTCGGGCTGGCCGGCGCCTGTGACATCGCGGCCTCCTCCGCCGGGGCCACCTTCGCCTTCACCGAGGTCCGCATCGGGGTCGCCCCGGCCGTGATCTCCCTGCCGCTGCTGCCGCGCGCCGACCCGCGCGAACTGGCCCGCTACTACCTCACCGGCGAGCGCTTCGGGCCCGCCGAGGCGGTACGGCTCGGTCTGCTCACGCTCACCGGCGACGACGTGGACCAGGCCCTCGCCCCGGTCCTGGACGGCCTGCGCCGCTCCTCGCCCGAGGCCCTGGCCGCGACGAAGGAGCTGCTCACGGCTAGGGTGCTGGAGACGTTCGACCGGGACGCGGACCGGTTCACCGCGCTCTCGGCCCGGCTGTTCTCCGCCCCCGAGGCGCGGGAGGGGATGACGGCCTTCCTGGAAAGACGGGATGCGGCATGGGTGGTGTGAGTACGGCGGAACGCGACCGCGTACCCAAGCAGGACCGCAGCCGGGCCACCCGGCTGCGGCTGCTGGAGGCCGCCGTGGCCTGCCTCGCCGAACACGGCTGGGCGGGCTCCACGGTCTCGGTCGTCGCCGAGCGCGCGGGTGTCTCGCGGGGCGCGGCCCAGCACCACTTCCCCACCCGCGAGGACCTCTTCACGGCCGCCGTCGAGTACGTCGCGGAACGGCGCTCCACCGCCCTGCGCGACCTGTTCCCGGACGGCCCCGGCGACCGCGGGGCCGTCGTCTCCGCCCTGGTCGGCCTCTACACCGGCCCGCTCTTCCGGGCCGCGCTCCAGCTCTGGGTGGCCGCCGCGAACGAGGAGCAGTTGCGCGGCCGGGTGACCGAGCTGGAGGCCCGCGTCGGCCGGGAGAGCCACCGGATCGCCGTGGAACTCCTCGGCGCCGACGAGTCCCGGCCCGGTGTGCGCGAGAGCGTGCAGGGGCTGCTCGACATGGCGCGCGGCCTCGGCCTCGCCACCCTGCTCACCGACGACACCGCCCGCCGGGAGCGGGTCGTGGCCCAGTGGGCGGCACTGCTGGACGGCGCCCTCGACTGAGCCCCGAACCCTAAGGCGTGACCCGCGTCACACGGGAAATCGAAGGCCCGCAGTACTCTTGCCCCATGCTTCCGATGCTCGTCCGACGCCGTCACGTGGACTACGTGCGCGTCACGAGCATGGGCTGTCGGCGCTCCGCCTGATCCAGCCCCCTTCTCTCGTCTTCTTCTCTCTTCGTCCGGCACCAGGGGGCCGCCACACCCCTCGCGGCTGCCCGTGCCCCGTACACCTCGCGGACGCACCATGACGACTCATACGACGGACCCGTCGTACGCCCAGCTCCCGATCATCGACCTCTCGGCCGCCGACCGCGGTCCCGAGGAGCGGGCCCTCTTCCACGCCCGACTGCACAGCGCCGCCCACGACGTGGGCTTCTTCCAGCTGACCGGGCACGGCGTGACGCAGGCCGAGACCGACGCCCTGACCTCGGCCATGAGGGCCTTCTTCGCTCTGCCCGAGGCCGACCGGCTCGCCCTGGACAACGTCAACTCCCCGCACTTCAGGGGCTACACCCGTACCGGAGACGAGCGCACCGGCGGCGCCCGCGACTGGCGCGACCAGCTCGACATCGGCGCCGAGCGCCCGGCCCGCGTACCGGGCCCCGGCGAGCCGCCGTACTGGTGGCTCCAGGGTCCCAACCAGTGGCCCGCCGCCCTGCCCGAACTGCGCACGGCCGCGCTCGCCTGGATCGAGAAGCTCAGCGCGGTCGCCCAGCGTCTGCTGCGCGAACTGCTCACCGCCATCGGCGCCCCGGCCGGCTTCTACGACCCGGTCTTCGGCGCCCACGCGCACCCGCACCTCAAGCTGGTCCGCTACCCCGGCAGCGCGGGGGACGGCACCGACCAGGGCGTCGGCGCCCACAAGGACTACGGCTTCCTCACCCTGCTCCTCCAGGACACGGTCGGCGGCCTCCAGGTCCAGCGCGCCGACGGCGACTTCCACGAGGTCCCGCCCCTGGACGGCGCGTTCGTCGTCAACCTCGGCGAACTCCTGGAAGTGGCCACCAACGGCTACCTGGTGGCCACCAACCACCGCGTGGTGAGCCCGCCCGCAGCCACGGAACGCTACTCGGTCCCCTTCTTCTACAACCCGAGCCTGGACGCGAGAATAACCCCAGTGCCTTTCCCGCACGCGGAAAAGGCACTGGGGATATCCGCGGACCCGTCGAACCCGCTCTTCGCGGAGTACGGCTACAACGAGCTGAAGGGCAAGCTCCGAGCCCACCCGTTGGTGGCGGAAAGACACCACGCCAATCTGCTGACGCCCGCATAAGTACCCGAGGGGCGCGGGGAACTGGGCGACCAGCCAGGACGGCGGGTCACCCGTCCTCCGCGCCCCACCACCCCACTCAGTGGGCGATATTCTCGAACCCGGAAATATCGGAAGGCTTCCGAGTTCCAGGCCCCACATACTCCGCAGAAGGCCGCACGAGTCGCCCGGTTCGCTTCTGCTCAAGAATATGCGCCGACCACCCGGCAGTACGCGCACACGTGAACATCGAAGTGAACATGTGCGACGGAACTTCGGCGAAGTCGAGCATGATGGCCGCCCAGAATTCCACGTTGGTGGCCAGTACGCGATCCGGCCGCCGATTGTGCAATTCCTCCAGCGCCGCCTTCTCCAGCGCCTCGGCGATCTCGAACCGCGGAGCACCCAGCTCGCGCGCCGTCCGCCGCAGCACCCGCGCCCGAGGGTCCTCGGCCCGGTACACCCGGTGCCCGAACCCCATGAGCCGCTCGCCCCGGTCCAGCGCCTTCTTCACGTACCCGACGGCGTCACCGGTGCGCTCGATCTCCTCGATCATGCCCAGCACGCGCGAGGGGGCACCCCCGTGCAGCGGCCCCGACATCGCACCCACCGCCCCGGACAGCGCGGCGGCGACATCCGCCCCGGTGGAGGCGATGACCCGCGCGGTGAAGGTGGACGCGTTCATGCCGTGCTCCGCGGCAGAGGTCCAGTAGGCGTCGACGGCCGCGACATGCTTCGGGTCGGGCTCGCCGCGCCAGCGGATCATGAAGCGCTCGACGACCGTGCGGGCCTTGTCGATCTCCCGCTGCGGCACCATCGGCAGCCCCTGGCCGCGCGCGGACTGGGCGACGTAGGAGAGCGCCATGACGGCGGCGCGGGCGAGGTCGTCGCGGGCCTGCTCGGCGTCGATGTCCAGCAGCGGCTTGAGGCCCCACACCGGCGCCAGCATGGCGAGCGCGGACTGCACGTCCACCCGGATGTCGCCGGAGTGCACGGGGATCGGGAACGGCTCGGCCGCGGGCAGGCCCGGCGCGAAGGCGCCGTCCACCAGCAGCCCCCACACGTTCCCGAAGGAGACGTGCCCCACGAGGTCCTCGATGTCGACGCCCCGGTAGCGGAGCGACCCGCCCTCCTTGTCCGGCTCGGCGATCTCGGTCTCGAAAGCGACGACTCCCTCTAGTCCGGGTACGAACGCGGACATAAGGCGGCTCCTCGGTGTGGGTCGGTGGCGGTCATCACCGGTACTGCCCCATACGCGCGGGGGTCACCCGGAACGAGGGGCGGGAACAGCACGATAGCCCTGAGTGCCACGTTTGGGGAGACCCCGCGGCACTCAGTGCCACGTTCGTGCGATGCGGCAGGATGACCGCGTGACCGACCGCGATCTCACCCCGAAGCCCGACCCGGCCGTGGACCCCGCGTTCATGCGCGAGCAGTACCGGGCGCACGGCCTCGACATGGAGGAACTCGCCGCGCACCCGATGGACCAGTTCGCCCACTGGTTCAAGGACGCCGCCCGCGCCACCGTCCTCGGCACGCTCTACGAGCCCAACGCCATGGTCGTCTCCACCGTCGACCCCACCGGCCGCCCCAGCTCCCGTACGGTGCTGATGAAGGGCTACGACGGCGACGGCTTCGTCTTCTACACCAACTACGGCTCCCGCAAGGCCCGCGACCTCGCCGGTGACCCGTACATCTCGCTGCTCTTCCCGTGGCACCCCATCGCCCGCCAGGTGATCGTCTGCGGGGTGGCCCGGCGCACCGGCCGCGAGGAGACCGCCGCCTACTTCCGCAGCCGCCCGCACGGCTCGCAGCTCGGCGCCTGGGCCAGCGCCCAGTCCACGGTGATCGGCTCCCGCGAGGTACTCGACGACGCCTACGCCGGCCTCGCCGCCCGGTACCCGGAGGGCGAGGAGGTGCCGGTGCCGGAGAACTGGGGCGGGTTCCGGGTCGCGCCGGAGACGGTGGAGTTCTGGCAGGGCCGGGAGAACCGGTTGCACGACCGGCTTCGCTACACCGCCCTGCCGGACGGCTCCTGGACGACCGAACGGCTGAGCCCTTAGGAGCGCAAAGGCCCGTGAACGCACGGGCCCGTGAACCGCAAAGGCCCGTGAACACGGAACGACCCGCGAGTTCTGGTTCCTCCGCCGTGCGGCGGGGGAGCCGGCCGGACGTGCCGGCGAACTCGCGGGTCGGGTGACTGCTTGGGATTGGGCCGGCCGCACGCTTGGATCACGTACTGGTCCGGCACCGCACTCGGTGTGGTGACGGGCCGCTAGCCCGCAGCCACCTCACGCGTCCGGTTTCCATACATCTGCCGAACCACCTCCCTTCCGTGTGCCGTCAGCCTAAAAAAGCGGGCACCCGAGGTTCAAGTTGTTTTCACCGCCACAATCTGGCGGAACGGCGTGTGGGCTGGGTCACGGTCGAGTTGAATGACCATCGACGCCGTCAGCCGGACGGATCGTGCAAGGGGGACCAGGGTGAGTGCTTCCCGGCGCAGTGGGACCACCGACGAGCTGGGACCGGAGGAACCGGGCGGCGCCGACCTGCTCAACGCCCTGCTGGACGGCATGGACGCCGCCCTGTGCGCCTTCGACGCGGACGGCACCGTCACCCACTGGAACCGCGAGGCCGAGCGCATCCTCGGCTGGAGCGCCGCCGAGGCGGTCGGCCGGCCCGGTTTCGCCGGCTGGGCGGTGCGCAGCGCCGACGACGCGGAGGTGCGCGAGCGGCTGCGGTCCGCGATGCGCGCCCCAGGCCGCCAGGTCCACGAGTTCGCCCTCGTCACCAAGGACGGCCGCCGGGTCCTGGTGCGCACCCAGTCGGCGGCCGTACGCGGCCCGGACGGCCGCCCGGCGGGGCTGTACTGCGCGTTCAGCGAGGTGCACACCCAGATCGACCTGGAGCGGTCCATCGCGCTGAGCGAGGCCCTGTTCGAGGACGCGTCCTGGGGAGTCGTCCTCATCGACGCCGACCTGCGCCCGGCCGTCGTCAACGCGCACGCCGCCCGCGCCCTGGGCGTCGGGCGTTCCACCGCGCTCGGGCGGCCGCTCGGCGAACTCCTCGCCCAGGGGGTGGAGGAGCTGGAGAACGCGCTCACCCATGTGCTGGCCGAGGGCGCCCCGCCGGGTCCGATCGAGCTGTGGGTGACCGTGCGCACGGCCGAGGGGGAGCGGCGGCGCTGCTGGCGCAGCGGGTTCGTCCGGCTGGCCTCGCCGCTGGGGCAGGAACCGGTGCCGCTCGGGGTCGGCTGGCTCTTCCAGGACGTCACCGAGGCCCGGCTGGGGGAGCGCGAGGCGTCCCTGCTGCGGTTCCGCGTCAACCAGTTGCACCGCGCGGCCCGCGCCGCCGCCGAGTGCGAGGACCCCGCCGAGGCGGCTGTCGTCCACTTGGAGTTCGCCCTCGCCGGCTTCGCCGACCACGCCCTGCTGGACCGGCTGACCGACTCGCGCGGGGAGACCGTACGGCTGGAGCGGCTCGCCGCCACGCCCGCCGGGACACCGGGCGCCGACGCCCACACCGGGCTGCCCGTGCGCTACGCCCCGGACCACCCGGCACCCCGGTGCACCGAACGGGGCGGCACGGTGCGCGCCGACGTGAACGGGGTACCGGCCGAGCGCTCGCCGGAGTGGGCCCGCACCAGGCACTGGCCCGCCGACACCGCCCACGCGCTGTGCACCCCGCTGCGCAGCCGGGGGCGGACCCTGGGCGTGCTGACCTTTCTGCGCGGCACGTCCCGCGACGGCTTCGACCGCACGGACACGACGTACGCGGAAGAGGTGGCCGCGCGCATCGCGGCGGCGCTGGACCTGGCGGACACGGTACGGAGCACCGGGCAGGTCTGAACCGCCGACGCGGCAGAGGGACGGCGTTCTAGTGGTGGTAGTAGATCCGGTCGCCGTACTTCTCCATGATGCGGGCGTTCCAGTCGTGCCCGCCGTCCACGTTCCCCGAGCGCAGCAGCGGGGGCTCCACGCCCCGGTCGGCCAGAGTGGCCGCCGCCGTCGCCACCATGGACTGCATGAGGGCCGAGGTGACCACGGTGGAGGCGGGCGCGAAGGGCGCCGGGACGGTGTCGAGCGTCAGCTCGGCGTCCCCGACCGCGATCTTGGAGTCCAGTACGACGTCGCAGTGGTCCTTCAGGAAGGTGCCCGAGGAGTGCCGGGAGGCGGTCCCGGTGGCGTAGGCGACCGAGGTGACGCCGATGACCTTGATGCCCAGGGCGCGCGCGTGCTGGGCCATCTCCACCGGCAGGGCGTTGCGGCCGGACAGGGAGATGATCACCAGGGCGTCGCCGTCGCGCAGCGGTGAGCTGTCCAGCACGGCGGAGGCGAGGCCGTCCACCCGCTCCAGGGCGGAGCCGAGGACGGCCGGGCTGACGTCGATGCCGACCACGCCCGGCACGGCGAGCAGGTTCATCAGGGCGAGGCCGCCCGCGCGGTAGACGACGTCCTGCGCGGGAAGCGAGGAGTGTCCGGCGCCGAAGGCGAAGAGCCGTCCGCCCGACTCCACCGTGTCCGCGAGCAGGGTCCCGGCGGCGGCGATGGCGCCGCCCTCCTCCTCGCGCACCCGCCGCAGCAGGCCGATCGCCGCGTCCAGGAACCGGTCGGCCGGCGTGCCGTCGCTCATGCGGGTGCCCCTTCGCGCCTCGATGTCGCGGATCACCGTGCGGTCCGGACCAGCGCGGTGTCAATACGGCCCGCGCTTCCCGGCCGAAGCGCGGCCGGTTCCCGCTGTTTCCCCGGCGCGGCACGATTGTCGGTGGTATCCGGCAGAATTGATTCTGGGCCAGCGCACGCGCCGGGAGCGGTGAGCTCTTCGGCAAAGTAATCGAGGGGCACGTATGTCCGGACTGATCGACACCACGGAGATGTATCTCCGCACCATCCTCGAACTGGAAGAGGAAGGCGTCGTCCCCATGCGCGCCCGCATCGCGGAACGGCTCGACCAGAGCGGGCCGACCGTCAGTCAGACGGTGGCCCGCATGGAGCGGGACGGACTGGTGTCCGTGGCCAGCGATCGTCATCTGGAGCTGACCGACGAGGGCCGCAGGCTGGCCACGCGCGTGATGCGCAAGCACCGGCTCGCCGAGTGTCTGCTCGTGGACGTGATCGGGCTGGAGTGGGAGCAGGTGCACGCGGAGGCGTGCCGCTGGGAGCACGTGATGAGCGAGGCGGTGGAGCGCCGCGTGCTGGAGCTGCTGCGCCACCCCACCGAGTCGCCCTACGGCAACCCGATCCCGGGTCTCGAGGAACTGGGCGAGAAGGACGGCGCCGACCCGTTCCTGGACGAGGGCATGGTCTCGCTCGCGGAGCTGGACCCCGGCTCGGACGGCAAGACGGTCGTGGTGCGCCGGATCGGGGAGCCGATCCAGACCGACGCCCAGCTCATGTACACGCTGCGGCGGGCGGGTGTGCAGCCCGGTTCGGTGGTGAGCGTGACCGAGTCGGCGGGTGGCGTGCTGGTGGGCAGCGGTGGTGAGGCGGCCGAGCTGGCCTCCGACGTCGCCTCCCACGTCTTCGTCGCCAAGCGCTGACGCGAGGAGGCCCCGGCGCCGCCGCGGCGCCGGGGCCTCACCTCCCCGGTACCGACCCGGAGCCCCGAGCTCCCAGGGTCAGTCCCTCCGGACCGTTTTTCCCCGAGCGGTCCGCCCCCCACGCCAGAGAAGATCCCCTCGGCGGTGGCGATCATTCCTCTTCCGGTGTCACTCGAACGAGGGGTGTTGACGGAGCGAACGCCCGCGTCGAATGAGTTTTCGATAATCTGCGACGGCAGCACCAGGCGGAACGCACGACAGCGACAGCGGCAGTACAACGGTACGAAGCAGGCGGAGCTGGGGGGTGCCAGGGCTATGGCACGACGTATCGAGGTCACAGGAGCGGGCGGGGTGCGGCTGGCCGCGTGGGAGTTCGCGGACCCGCCCAAGGAGGGGACCGGGCCCGGTGCGCGGGGTGTCCTGCTCCTCCACGGGCTGATGGGGCGTGCCGCGCACTGGGCGTCCACCGCCCGCGGGCTGGCCGGGCGGTACCGCGCGGTCGCCCTCGACCAGCGGGGGCACGGGCAGAGCGCGCAGCCGCCCTTGGAAGCCTGCACTCGCGAGGCCTACGTCGAGGACGCCGAGGCCGCGCTGGAGCAGCTCGCCCTCGCCCCCGCCGTCCTCGTCGGCCACGCGATGGGCGCGCTCACCGCCTGGCAGCTGGCCGCCCGCCGTCCGGACCTGGTGCGCGGCCTGGTCATCTGCGACATGCGGGCCTCCGCGCTGGGCGCCGCCTCGCAGACCGAGTGGGCCGACTGGTTCCGCTCCTGGCCGCTGCCGTTCGCCACCCTCGCCGACGTCCGGCGCTGGTTCGCCGAGGACGATCCCCGCCTCGAACGCCCCGACCCCGCGCGCGGTGCCTTCTACGCCGAGGTCATGCACGAGTCCGCCGACGGCTGGCGCCCCCTCTTCGACCCCGACCGCATGCTCCGCACCCGCGAGACCTGGGTCCACGACGCCCACTGGGACGAACTCACCCAGGTCCGCTGCCCCACCCTCGTCGTCCGCGGCCTCGACGGCGAACTCGGCCGAGCCGAGGCCCAGGAAATGGTCCGCGTCCTCCCGGACGGCCACTACGCCGAAATCCCCGACGCGGGCCACGTCCCCCACTACGACCAGCCGACGGCTTGGCAGGGGGTGCTGGAGGGGTTCCTGGCCGACCTGGGGACACCCTGAGGTGCCACCCACAGCGGGCCGGCGGGGCACGCCGGGACTCGCCCATCCGGGGCGAGTCCCCTCCGCCGAAGCGGTGCGGCGGCGCCGTCTAGCCCTTGCTCACCGCCACCAGGATCTCCGGCAGCCGGGCCGCGGTCCGCGGCGCGGCCAGGCGGAGGCCCGTCAGGGCCAGGGCGGCTCCGTACGCGGCGCCCGCGGGGAGCAGCAGCCAGGACCACTCGGCGCCCCCGTCGCTGATGTTCAGCCAGATCGTCGCCGCGATCACCGGGGAGCACAGCAGCGCCGAGGCGACCATGCCGCCGAAGATGGAGATCCAGGCGAGGCCCGCCTGGCCGGGGGCGACGTTCTTGTGGCCCTCCTGCGGTATCGAGTAGGGGAAGCGGGCCGAGGTCCAGGCGCCGGTGGCGAGCATGGCGCCGAGCAGGGCCAGGGAGAGGCCCAGCACCTCGGGGAGGCGGGACCAGTCGCCCAGCAGCGCGGTGGTGACCACGGTGACGAGGGTGGCGTACGGCAGGGTGATCAGCAGCAGGGCCAGCGCCCGTCCGCGCAGCTCGGCGTAGGCGTCGCGCGGGGAGGAGACGGTCATCGCCACCATCCAGAACGCGGAGGTGTCCTGCCCGAACTGGTTGTACATCTGGATGCCGAGCATTCCGGAGGCGAAGCACGCGAAGTACAGCGAGCCGGTGCCCTGGATGGCGTTGAACACCGGCACGATCAGTCCGATCGCCAGCGAGGTCACCCACGCCGCCTTGGTCTTCGGGTCGCGCCAGATGTAGCGCAGCGTCCGCTCCATCACGGCCCCCGTGCGCCCGGCCGGCAGCAGCCGGGCCAGCCCCGCCGAGGCGCGGTCACGGCCACCGTCGTCGGCCGCCTGGAGCGTGGAACCGTCCGGCGACGTCATCAGCCGGGTCAGACTCCGCGCCCACGCCCCGATCAGCAGCACCAGAAGCAGTGCGCACAAGGCGAGTTGGGCCAGCGCCACTCCGTACGATCCTTCGCTCGCCGAGCTGACCGCGCCCAGCGCTGACGCGGGCGGTACCCACGCCAGCACGTCCGCGACCGGCCGGAGTTGGCCCAGCCCGCCCGAACCGAGCCGCTGGGCGCCGAAGTTGACGAGCTGGGCGCCGATGGCGATGACCAGCCCGCTCAGTACGGCGAGGTCGCGGCCCTTGCGGCTGGTCAGCAGGCGGACGTTGGCCGCGGCGACCGCCCGCGCCAGCGCCACGCAGGTCAGCAGCGCCAGGGCGACCCCCACGACCGCGAAGGCCCAGCCCGCTCCGTGCGCCAGCGCCAGCCCGCAGCCCGCCAGCACCAGCAGGGTGAACACCGGGCCGATCCCCACCAGCGAGGCCACGAGCAGCCCCCGTACCAGCGTCCGTGGCCGCAGGGGGAGCATGACCAGGCGGGTCGGGTCGAGGGTCTCGTCGCCGCCGGGGAAGAACAGCGGCATCACCGCCCACCCCAGCGCCAGCACCGCCACACCGGGCACGGCGACGGACTCCGGGTGGGACTGGAAGCGCAGGGCGACAAAGCCCAGCAGTTGCAGCAGCGCGAAGACCAGGGTGAGCACCGCCGAGGCGACGAACGCGGCGCGCCGGCCCGTGGACTGGCGCAGCCCGTTGCGCAGCAGGGACAGCTTCAGCCGGACCAGTACCGAGGTCGCGGAGGCGGGCGTCGCGGTCGTCATCGGACCGCCCCGCCGCCGAGCCAGTCCAGATCGGACCCGGCGTCCCGCCCGCTCGCGCCCACCAGCTCCAGGAACGCGGCCTGGAGGGTCGGGTGCTCCCCGCGCACCTCCGCCAGCGTCCCGGTCGCCCGGATGCGCCCGGCGGCCAGCACCGCGACCCAGTCGCACAGCGACTCCACCAGCTCCATCACGTGCGAGGAGAACACCACGGTCGCGCCGGACGCGGTGTACCGCTCCAGCACCCCCCGGATGGTCTGCGCGGAGACCGGGTCGACGCCTTCGAACGGCTCGTCCAGGAACAGCACTTCGGGGTTGTGCAGCAGGGCCGCGGCGAGTCCGATCTTCTTGCGCATGCCGGTCGAGTAGTCGACGACGAGCTTGTGCTGCGACCCGGCGAGGTCCAGTACGTCCAGCAACTGGGTGGCCCGCTTGTCCACCTCGGCACCCGGCAGCCCCCGCAACCGGCCGCTGTAGGCCAGCAGTTCACGCCCGGACAGCCGCTCGAACAGCCGCAGCCCCTCCGGCAGCACCCCGACCCGGGACTTCACCGCCACCGGGTCCTGCCACACGTCGTGCCCGACGATCTCGACGGACCCCCGATCGGGCCGGAGCAGGCCGGTGACCATCGACAGAGTGGTGGTCTTGCCCGCTCCGTTCGGGCCGACCAGCCCGATGAACTTCCCGGCCGGCAGGTCGAGATCGATGCCGCCCACCGCGACATGCTGCCCGAACTGCTTCCAGAGTCCCCGTACCCGTACCGCTGCCTCCGTCATGACGGAAACCCTACGGTGACGGCCGTCACCGGGGCACCCGCGCGGCGGAACCGCGAGGTCCGGGTACCGCTCAGCAGTCCTGGTTGCAGGCGTACGCCAGCGGCGGGATCAGCTCCTCCGCGTCCGGCAGCCACCGGTTGGCCGGCGTCGGACGGCACGCCCACTGCACGGCGCCCCGCGACCCGATCCGGGTCGGCGGCGCCGCCAGGTACCGCCCGTCGCCCAGCGCGACCAGATCACGCGCGGCCGCCGCCCAGCCGACCTGCCGCACCAGCTCCGGCGCCTTCGCCGCGCCGCCCGGCAGCACGAGGAACTGCATGCGCCGGTCCGGGGTGAGGGTCACCGGGCCGAGGTTCAGATCCATGCGCCGCATCCGGGCAAGCGCCAGGAACCCGGCGCTCTCCGGAACGGACAGCGCGTCGAAGGTGCGGCCGGTCGGCAGCAGGATCGACGCCGAGGGCTGCTCCCGCCACATCTCCCGGACCACCGCCGGGCTGCCGGTCGCACGTGTCGCCCAGTCGGGGCGCGTGGGGTGCGCGCCGGGCGCGGGACAGACGGTGTCGCCGCAGGAGCAGTACCGCACGCCGCCCGCGTCCACCAGCCAACTGCCCGCCAGCACGTCCCAGTGCCGCTCCTCGGCGTACGCAACGGCGGTCTCCACCAGCGATCCCCCGCGCGGGCGCGGAATCCGGGCCGCCTCGGGGCCCGCGGTCGTCTCGTCCACGTCCCACTCAACTGCCGCGTCCACCCGGAGTTACGGCCCGGCCGTGCGCCGGGGCGGCACACCGGCCCGGTCGTCGGGGCGCACGGGAGCACGGCCGGGGGCGCGCGGGAGAGGCGAACGGGCGGCGCGGGTAGCCAGGGAGGGCACGGGGCGCGCGGGGGAGACGGCTTTACCCCGGCAAACCGCACATGTCGCGCATTGACGTTATGTCGACTGGGAAGTGATCTGCAGACCGGAACGACCAGTGATCTTCACGCTCCAGGGGTTCGCAGGGGGTAGCGCATGGCCGCGAGGCCGCTAGTGGCGAGGCAGCCGAACGAACGGCTGCAGGCACTCATCCAGGAAGCGGGGTGCTCGAACGCGGGGCTGGCCCGGCGGGTCAACATGTGCGGCGCCGAGCACGGACTCGACCTGCGCTACGACAAGACCTCCGTGGCCCGCTGGCTTCGCGGCCAGCAGCCGCGCGGACGCGCCCCGGCGATCATCGCGGAGGCGCTCGGCCGCAAGCTCGGCCGTACGGTCACGATCGACGAGATCGGCATGGCCAACGGCAAGAACCTCGCCTCCGGCGTGGGCCTGCAGTTCTCGCCGACGGTCCTCGGGGCCATCGAGCAGGTCTGCGAGCTGTGGCGCAGCGACGTGGGGCGGCGCGACTTCCTGTCCGGCTCCTCGGTCGCCGCCTCCGCGCTGGTCGAGCCCAGCCGGGACTGGCTGATCTCGGCGCCGGACGCCCAGGTGGCCCGGCAGGCGGGCCCGCGCGTGGGCCAGGCCGACGTGGCGGCCGTGCGCTCGATGACCCAGGCGCTGGTCGACCTCGACCACCAGTACGGCAGCGGGCATGTGCGCCCGGTCGTCGTGCACTACCTCAACAGCGTGGTCTCCGGCCTGCTCGCGGGCTCCTACCGGGAGGCGGTCGGGCGGGAACTCTTCGCCGCCGTGGCCCGGTTGACCGAGCTGGCCGGGTACATGGCGGTCGACACCGGCCAGCCGGGCCTGGCCCAGCGGTACTACATCCAGTCGCTGCGCCTGGCGCAGGCGGCCGGGGACCGGGGGTACGGCGGCTATGTACTGGCCGCCTCCATGAGCCACCTCGCCGCCGAGCTCGGAAACCCGCGCGAGATCGCCCAGTTGGCGCGCGCCGCGCAGGAGGGTGCCCGGGGCCGGGTCACCCCGCGCGCGGAGTCGATGTTCCACGCGGCCGAGGCGCGCGGGCACGCCGTACTGGGCGACGTGCGCGCCGCGCAGGCGTCCGCCGGGCGGGCCATCTCGGCGCTGGAGCGGGCGGACGCCTCCCACGGCGACGACCCGGTGTGGATCGCCCACTTCGACGAGGCCTACCTCGCCGACGAGTTGGCGCACTGCCACCGTGACCTCGGGCAGGCCGAGGCCGCCGCGAGATACGCCCGGCAGGCGCTGGAGCGGCACCCCGCCTCGCGGGCCCGGCGCCGGGCCATCGGCTATGTGCTCCTGGCCACGGCCCAGGTGCAGCAGCGCGAGGTCGAGCAGGCCTGCGGCACCGGCATGAAGGCCGTGGAACTGCTGGAGACGCTCCGCTCCGAGCGCGGCACCGAGTACCTGGAGGACCTCCAGCAGCGCTTGCAGCCCTTCCGGGACGAGGCGGTGGTAAGGGAGTTCGGGGCGCGACTCGACGTCCGGCAGGCCGCCTGAGCAGTCGGTGCGCCCGAGTGCCCTTGTGGCAAAGGGCACTCGGGCGCTGAGCTGCGTGGCACCGGGCTCCGCGGACCCGGTAGCGTGAGCCGACGATTCCGAACGTCCTTCAATCGTAGGAGTCCCGGTGACGCAGAGTGGACAGGGCGATGAGCCCTCGGCGCGACCCGCGCACGAAGGCATCGTGCTGCCCTCCGACGGAGGGGAGCCCCTGCTGCCGGGCATGACGGGGACACCCGCGGTACCCCCGGGCGGCCAGCCCTGGGGCGGCTCCTGGGGCCCCGGCCAGGACCAGCAGCAGCCCCAGCACCAGCAGCACCAGCAGAGCCAGGGCTGGCCCCCGGCCGCCGCGCAGGAGTGGCAGACCCCGCAGCAGCCGTCCGGTCCGGGCCCGATGCCGCCCGAGGGCCCCACGTACGACGCGCAGGGCTACGGCGGCGCGCAGCCCTACCCCCAGCAGCACCAGGGGTACGGCCACGACGGCTATTCGCAGCAGTCCGCGCCGCTGCCGCCGATGGACGAGGCGGCCACCCAGTTCATGCCGCCGGTGGGCCCCGGCCCGGGCCAGGGTCCCGAGGGAGCGACGCAGTACCTCCCGCCGGTCCCCTCCGGCGGCGCCGACCAGGCCGCCACGCAGTACATACCCCCGGTGGCGTCGGGCGCGCTGCCGCCCGAGGCCACCGGGAACGACGGCCGTCAGGGCTACCCGCAGCAGCGGCCGGACGAGGCGGCCACCCAGTACATCCCGCCCTACCAGGCCGGTGCCGACGACGCCGACCGGCAGCCACCCGCCGAGTTCGACAACCTCTTCCGCGGCAACCAGTACGGCGCCGACACCGCCCAGGGCTCGACCCAGCAGATGCCGCGCGTCCCGGCCCCGGACCCGCGTCCGCCGGCGCCCATGGTCTCGGCCCAGCCCGCCTACCGGCCGCCGATGGACCACGGCGACGACGGCGGACGGCGCGGCGGCGGCCGTACCGGTTCGCGGGTGCCGCTGATCGCGGCCGTCGGTGTCGGCATCGTCGTCCTCGGCATCGGCGCGGGCGCCCTGCTCAGCGGCGGCGGTGACGACGGCGACGACAACCGGCCGGTCGCCTCCTCCACCCCGGCCAGCGAGAAGCCCTCGCCGTCCGCGTCGGCCGCCGACCCGGCCCAGCCGCAGGCGGCCGAGCTGGACAAGCTGCTCGCCGACAGCGGCAGCAGCCGCTCCACCGTGATCCAGGCGGTCGAGCGCATCAGGCAGTGCCAGAACCTGGACCAGGCCGCCGCCGACCTGCGCGGCGCCGCCCAGCAGCGCGCCGACCTGGTCACCCGGCTCGGCAAGCTGTCCGTGGACAAGCTGCCGAACAACGCCGAGCTGAACGCGGCGCTGACCGCCGCCTGGCAGGCGTCGGCCGCCGCCGACAACCACTACGCGCTCTGGGCCCGGCAGGCCAAGAGCAAGAAGGTCTGCGGCAAGGGCCACGCCCGCTCGACCAACCACACCCAGGCCGGCAACGCCCAGAGCGGTACCGCCAGCGCCCAGAAGGCGAAGGCGGCCCAGCTCTGGAACGCCATCGCCACCAAGTACGGGCTCACCACCCGCCAGCCGACCCAGCTCTGAGGTCCGGGCGCGGTCGAGGGTCAGCCCACGTCCGCGCTCTCCAGCGTCCGCGTCATGTCGCCGCCCGCGGCGGCCCCCGTGCTGCCCCGCCGGACGGCGGTCAGCCTGCCCTCCCGGACCACCTGGAGGGTGACGTCGGCGTTGACCAGGCGCGGGAAGCCGACCGCCGCGAGCCGGGTCTCGTCCGGCCAGTGCAGGGTCGGGGTCAGCCCGCCGGTGGACACCCGCAGCCCGCCGTCCAGGGTGTGGCGCACCGTGTCCGGGGTCACGTCGCCGTCGCCGATCCGCTCCAGCACGGCCCGCAGCACGGTGTAGGCGATCCAGGTGGTCTGCACCCCGGCGTCGGCCGGGTCGATGCTGTTGTCCCCGAACGCCTCCTCGCTGATCACCTGCTTCATCGGGTTCCAGCGCGGGTCGGACGCCACCGGGTACCAGCCCGTGATGTACGCCCCCTCGTACGGCCCCGAGGCGCCGCCGGTCGCGTTGATCTCCGTCTGGTCGACGCTGCCCAGCACGGTCGCCGTGCGCACCGGGGCGTGGCCGGTGCGGGCGCGGCGGAAGGAGTCCATGAAGGTGTCGGTGCGGTCCCCGAGCGCGGGCACCACGCATCCCTTGCGCGCCGGGTCGGCGGTGGCGCCGCGCAGAGCCCGCTCGGCCTGGTCGCCGTACTCGGTGGCGTCCTCGGCGGCGAGCTGGTCGGTGGCGGCCGGGTGGCCGCCCGTCTTCAGGCCCGAGTCGAGCAGCGCGGGCAGCTGGTCCCCGGCGATGCTGTCCGGCCGTACCAGCGCGACCGGGCCGCAGCCCGCCGCGAGCGCCTGCCCGAGCCCGGCCAGCAGCGCGGGCTGACCGCCGTTGACCGGGTAGGAGTACGGGCCGGTGAACTCGTCGCTGGTGATGCCGTAGCCGCCGATGTAGGGGATGCCCGCGCTCTCCAGGGGAGCGAGGAAGGAGTCCCCGAACTGGCTGTAGGAGCCGACGACCGCGACCACGCCCTCGGCCGCCGCGCGCCGGGCGCACTTGGCGGCGCCCACGCTGTCGTTGTGCTCGTTGCAGGTCAGCACGGTGAGCGTGCGGCCGCCGACCCCGCCGTGCTTGTTGAGCCACTTCGCGTACGCGCGGGCCATCGCGGGCATGCCGGGCTTGTTGGTGGCGGCGGTGTTCTCCGGCGCCCAGGTCATCACCCTGACCGTGCCGTCCCCGGCGCCGCCGTCCGTGCCGGGCACGGTTCCGCAGCCGGCGGTCAGCACGG
>NZ_MUNH01000295.1:0-1438 GCF_002154615.1 Streptomyces recifensis | reverse complement strand
GGAACCTGCCCCGGCTGGCCGCCACCGCCTTCCGCAGTCTCGTCGAGCAGGTGACGGGCACCGTCCAGGCGTTCGGGGCGGGCCAGCCGGGGCAGGTTCCACAGCAGGTAGCACACTTCCGCGAGAAGCAGAGGGATCATCGTGAGCACCCAGGAGGCGACGACGACCCGCGCCGAGCGCTTCAGGTCCGCGACCCCGGCGGGCGTGCGGCCGGGCAGCAGGCTGAGCAGAATCGGCTTCACCTTGCCGAGCAGGTCGGGCACGCCGGCCAGGTCGCCGAGGATGTAGTAGCCGTCGAGCCGCAGCGCCGGCATCAGCTGTTCCAGCACCTCGAAGTGCGCGAGGTAGACGGCGGCCAGGAAGAACGCCTGTCCCGTCAGCAGGTAGCCGACGGTGAGCGCGAGGATGAAGACGGCGTTGAAGTAGACGCCGCCGAGCCCCGTGCGCAGCCGGCCGCCCCGGCCGATCCGGTACACGTCGGTGACGTCGGTGTAGAGGGCGGGCCAGATCAGGTAGATGCCGAATCCGATCTTCCCCGGGGCGGCACCGCTGTACCGGCAGGCCGAGGCGTGGCCGAACTCGTGGAAGAGAAGGGAGAGGAGAGTCAGCAGGAACACCGCGAGCATCCAGACCGGCTGTTCCAGCACGCGCAGCAGCGGTGTCATGGCGCCGTGGACCGCGAAGAGCCACACGTCCACGGCAGCGGTTCCGGCCAGTACGAGCCCCACCACCGGTGGGCGGTGCAGCCAGCTCAGCGCGTCGGCGACCCGGGCGACCCGTGCCTCGTCGAGGAGGACACGGTGGCCGCGCAGGGCCAGCAGGAGATCGGAGGACGGGGCGTTGTCACACGCTCGTGGAAGTTCTCCCAGCGGGACCGTGACTCCGAGGGGGGTGAGCCGATTGTTGATGAGGTGGACGATGTTGTCCTCGGTGACCTCCTGCCCGAACCTGCCGCTGACGCGGTGGGAGATGGTCTCGACGGTGCGCACCCCGTCGATGGAGGCGACGACGAGATAGAGCAGATGGGACAGCATCAGAACCTGACCGTCGCCACGTCGGACGACGTACCTGCGGTCGGTGAACCCGGAGCCCTGGTACTGGCCGAGGGTGCTCAGTCCGTTGCTGAGGTGGGGCACCGGCCCGGCGGGCGGCACACCCCCGGTCACCGCGACCGGTGTCGTGGCCGTGGACGCATCCCATGGTCCGACGGGCCGCCCCTCGCCGGAAGGCGGGAAGGCGGGAAGGGGGACCGTGGGGACGTTCCGGGTGTGGGACGAGCTGTGTTCTGCGGGCAGCGTCATAGTCTTCTCCGCGGCGCGGGTGTCACTCGGACTCCTCGCGGCACCCGCGAGGGACCGCCGGAGGAAGCCGGGAGCACCGTCCCGCCCGGGTCGACCGGGAGGGGACGGCGCCCGGTGGACGCCGCGGGGCAGATTGC
>NZ_MUNH01000294.1:0-1230 GCF_002154615.1 Streptomyces recifensis | reverse complement strand
AAGAGACAGGCAAAAAGCGGGCCCCCGCACGCGAGTAACCGCGTGCGGGGGCCCGCCGAACCGACCCGTCAGTGAGGACGGCCCGTCAGAGAACCTCGGGCACCCTAGGGAAGGGTCACCCCGTAGTAGCTCAGCGCCTCGGTGACAGGCTGGAAGAACGTCGTCCCGCCGGAGGAGCAGTTGCCGCTGCCGCCGGACGTGAGCCCATAGGCGACGCTCCCGCCGTAGAGCGGGCCACCGCTGTCACCGCCCTCGGCGCACACCGTGGTCTGGATGAGCCCGGAAACCACGTCCCCACCGCCGTAGTTGACGGTGGCGTTCAGCGCGGTGACCCGTCCGCTGTGCGTCCCGGTGGTGGAGCCGCGTCGCGTCACGGTGGTCCCGACCGCCGGAGTGGCCGCGCTGCTGATCGTCTGGCTGCCGACCGCACTCGGGTGCGCGACGGAGGAGTTGGTGTAGCGCACCAGCGCGAAGTCGTTGCCGGGGAAGCTGTACCCGACGTTGGTGCCGAGCACCGTGGTCTTCGCGGAGTTGCTGTACCAGGTGGAGGCGACCTCACCGCAGTGCCCGGCGGTCAGGAAGTAGTACGTGCTGCCGCTGCGGACGTTGAAGCCGAGCGAGCAGCGGTAGGCGCCGCCGTAGATGGCGTCGCCGCCGGTGATCAGCTTGTTGAACTTGCCGGCCGTCCGCTTGACGGTGAGCCTGTCCGCGCCGGCCTGCCGCTTGATCTTGGCGATCTCGGCCTGGGACACCGTGCTGTCGACGGTGACGAGGACGCGGTTGGTCTTGCTGTCGACGGCCCAGGCGGTGCCGGGGACGTCGGCCTGGCGGACGGAGTCGCTCGCCTGGGTGAGCTGACTGGCACTGAACGTGTGGACGTCGCTGGCGTTCGCGGTGGGGGCGGCGAACGCGGCTACGGCGAGAAGGCCGCTGACGGCCGCCGTGAGCTGGGTGCGTCTGGCGATACGGCCTCGGGGAGTGGTGCGCTTGATCCTCACGTGTCGTTCCCTCCTGGGGAATTCGGGGGCCCGCGTGGGGTCGGGGCCCGTGAGGCGCAGTCAGCGGCAGGTCGATCGGACGTGCATGCCCCTGACAAGCGCTGAGGGGGAGTATTCGGCCGAACGACCGGTCGGCACAAGGGTGCCTTTCGGCCGTACACGGCTCAACGATCAGGTGACCCGCCCACCCTGACGTCCCCTCACGTCACACAAGCCGATCGTCACCCCGCAC
>NZ_MUNH01000293.1:0-15123 GCF_002154615.1 Streptomyces recifensis | reverse complement strand
GGCCACCCCGGCCCGGCCCGGCGAACCGGCATCCCCGACCCCTTCGCCGGGCACCTCGGGCACCCCGGAGGTGACCCCGCGCGCGCCGGCACCCGACGCATCGGACGACGAAGCCGCGAGTACCGGCAAGGCCACGGACCGGCCCCCTTCCGCCGAGCCCTCGCGCCGCCCCGGCGCCCGCTGGTGGGCCGCCGCCACGGCCTGTCGCGACCTGCGGGAAGGCCGGGAGCCGGACGCCGGGAACCGGCNNACGACAACCAGGGCGACGACAACCAGGGCGACGACGACGGCCACACTCCCCGCCCGCGCCTCCGCCTCAACCTGCCGTCGACCCGCCAGGTCCCCTCTGACCTGCAACTTTGTCACTTCCAAAAATTTGTTTCGGAAAGGTGTGACGTTTCTGGACGCGACGGCGCAGTACTGAGTGAGCCGACTGGTCATCGGCCGTAGCACTGAGCCGGGGTTCCCCCCGTACCCCAAAGCTCGTGCATTGGCGCGGGCGGGACACGTTCCCCCGGTCCCGCCCGCGCCCCCACTTCACCGGCGGAACTTGGCTCACCGGTACACCACCACCCGGTCCCCGTTCCGCACCTGCGCGAAGAGCGACGCGATCGCCCCCTCGTCCCGCACGTTCACGCACCCGTGCGAACCTCCCGCGTACCCGTGCGCCGCGAAGTCGTAGGAGTAGTGGATCGCCTGGCCGCCGCTGAAGAACATGGCGTACGGCATGGGTGAGTCGTAGAGCGTCGACACATGGTGCCGGGACTTCCAGTAGATGCTGAACACACCCTCGCGGGTCGGGGTGTACTGCGAGCCGAAGCGGACCGAGACCGTGGTGAGCGTGCGGCCGTCGATCATCCAGCGCAGGGTCCGGCTGGTCTTGCTCACGCACAGCACCCGTCCGGTCAGACAGCGCGGGTCGGGCGCGGCGGCGGGCTGGCCACCCATCAGATACAGCTCCCACCGGCCCGGCCGGTGCGTCATCGCCAGCAGCCGCTGCCAGGTGACGTTGTCCACGCGCCCCGTACGGGGGAGCCCCCGCTTGCCCTGGAAGCCGCCGACCGCCTGCTCGGTGAGGTCGTCGTACTCACCCGTCGGCCCGTCGTTCAGCCACTGCACCTGCCGGAGCCGGGCCTGCAGCTCGCGTACGCCGGTCCCGCTGTCCCCGCGCGAGAACAGGGCCGCCGCCCGAGTCGTGGTGCGGGGCCGGGCGGACGGCGTGTCGAAGTGGACCGGGTACCGCGGCTTCCCGTCGGCCCCCTCGGGCGGCGGCTTGCACCCCCCGAGCGCCACGGCGAGGGCGGCGGCCGAGGCGAACAGGGCGACGGTTCTCCCCGGAATCCTCATGCCGAGGATGCTTCCCCCGCGCGCCCGCCGCCGAACAACGAGGCATCGTGGAAGGCGAAGGCGACCGACCCTCCCGGATCCCGGAGGCAGCCATGGCGCGAGAGTCGGAGTCGGGCACGCCGATCGAGCCGGTCTACGGCCCCGAGGCACTGACCGGCTGGGACCCCGCCACCGAGCTGGGCGAACCGGGCGCGTACCCCTACACCCGTGGCGTGTATCCGACCATGTACACCGGCCGTCCCTGGACCATGCGCCAGTACGCCGGTTTCGGCACCGCCGCCGAGTCGGGCGCCCGCTACCGCGACCTCATCGCCCACGGCGTCACCGGCCTCTCGGTCGCCTTCGACCTGCCGACCCAGATGGGGTACGACTCCGACGCGCCCCTCGCGCGCGGCGAGGTGGGCCGGGTCGGGGTGGCGGTGGACTCGATCGAGGACATGCGGGAGCTGTTCGACGGGATTGAGCTGGACCGGGTGTCCACCTCGATGACGATCAACGCCCCGGCGGCCGTACTGCTGCTCCTGTACGAGCTGGTGGCCGAGGAGCGGGGGACACCCGGCGACCGTCTGACCGGCACCGTGCAGAACGACATCCTCAAGGAGTACATCGCGCGCGGCACCTACATCTTCCCGCCCCGCCCCTCCCTCCGGCTGACCGCCGACCTCTTCGCGTACTGCGCCGCCGCCCTGCCGAGGTGGAACACCATCTCCATCTCCGGCTACCACATGGCCGAGGCCGGAGCCTCGCCCGCGCAGGAGATCGCGTTCACCCTGGCGGACGCGGTCGCCTACGTCCGCGCGGCGCTCGCGGCCGGCATGGACGTGGACGACTTCGCGCCCCGCCTGTCCTTCTTCTTCGTGGCGCGTACGACCCTGCTGGAGGAGGTCGCCAAGTTCCGTGCCGCGCGCCGGATGTGGGCCCGGATCACGCGGGAGGAGTTCGGGGCGCGGGACCCGAGGTCGTGGATGCTGCGCTTCCACACCCAGACGGCCGGGGTCCAGCTCACCGCCCAGCAGCCGGAGGCCAACCTCGTCCGGGTCGCCGTGCAGGCGCTCGCGGCGGTCCTCGGCGGCACCCAGTCCCTGCACACCAACGCCTTCGACGAGGCCATCGCGCTGCCGACCGACAAGAGCGCCCGCCTCGCCCTGCGCACCCAGCAGATCCTCGCCCACGAGACCGACCTGACCGCGACCGTCGACCCCTTCGCCGGGTCGTACGCGGTGGAGCGGCTCACCGACGACGTGGAGCGGGCCGCGCTGGGGCTGCTGCGCCGGGTCGAGGAGCTGGGCGGCGCGGAGGCGGCCATCGAACTCGGTTACCAGAAGGGTGAGATCGAGCGGAACGCGTACCGGATCGCCCGCGAGACGGAGGCGGGGGAGCGGGTGGTGGTCGGGGTGAACCGCTTCCGCCTCGACGAGGAGGAGCCCTACGCCCCGCTTCGCGTGGACCCCGCCCTGGAGACCCGCCAGCGCGAACGCCTCGCCCGCCTGCGGGCCCGCCGCGACGCGCACACCGCCGACGCGGCCCTCCTCGCCCTCCGCGCGGCCGCCGAGGGCAGCGCCAACGTCCTCCCACCCATGAAACGCGCCCTCCGTGCCGAGGCCACCGTGGGCGAGGTCTGCGACACGCTGCGGTCGGTGTGGGGGACGTATCAGCCGGTGGACGCGTTCTGACCGCCCGGTGCGGTCAGCGCCGGTGTGCCGTCCGCCTGCGCGGGCAGCGCCACCACGTCCCGCCCGGTGCCCACGCCCATGACGCCTTGGCGATAGAAACGAGCGTGCTCGCTGCACAGCCAGTAGGTCGGCCCCTCGGGCGTCGTGACCTTGTTCAGGCCGCCCCAGTGTTGGTCCGGGTCGAGCTGCTTGAGCAGCGCGAACATCTGCCGGTATTCGGCGTGTTCGGTCGCGACCACCGTGGAGCGGGACTGCCGGTCACTGAGCTGCCTGCGGGTCTCGGCCGGCAGCCCGTCCAGCAGGGCCTTCATGAGCTCCAGGTCGTCCTTCATCACCTTGCTCAGATCCTCGGAGGCCGCCCCCAGCGCGGCACCGAACACGGGCACGACGTACTTGAGCACCTTGAGCGTCTGGTGCACGTACGGCAGGACGACCTTGGTGAACTCCGAGTTGGCGGGCAGTTCGTATGGCTCCGTGTCGTCCAGCAAGTGCCACTCACCAGGCGCCTCGCAGCACAGGTGCAGTTGGAAGACGTCACCCGGCCGCAGCCGATGTCCGGCCTCCCGCCGCGAGACGCGCCGCACCCACACCACGCTCGGGCAGATGGCCTCCTCGCGGCTCTGTTCGCGTCGGAGCACGCCCAGGAAGCCTCGCTGTTGCTCGGCCACCATGGCCGAGACCTCCGCGCGGGCCTGTTCGATCCCGCCACGCACCTCGTCGTGCCGTCGCTGCCCAGCGATCTCCAACCGGTCGAGCCGTTCCATCACCTGGTTGGCCATCTGATCGGCGGCCGGCCGCTCGATGCCCTGGAGTAGATAGGCGACCTCGACCTCCTCCAGGTGTTCGGGACACTCGATGGTCTCCAACGGGGGACGGCGGTCCAGCCGCGCCCGCAACTGCTCGTGCCGGAACTCGTGGCGGCAGGCGGTGCCGTTCTCGTCGCGGTGGGGGCACGGCACGAGACGGGTGATGTCGAGGCCGGGGTAGCGCTGGAGGGTCTGCTCGAAGCCGTCCTTGAGCACGGCGAAGAAGTCGTGAGGGTACGAGCCCCGTACGCGCAGCTCGGCCGTCTTGGCGTGGCGGTCTACCGTCACCAGCGCCGCGTGCACGCCGTCCGGATGCTTCAGCAGGGCGCCGGAACGCCATCGCACGGGGGTGGAGAAACGGTGCTCTCGGGCGATGAACCAGGTGGGAATGCCGGGCGGAACCGTGTGCAGGCGGTACTTGAGGCGCAGCTCACGCTGCTCCAGCCGCTCCGGGGAGTTCCAGTCCTCCTGGTAGGAGGGCGGGTTCCACGGCAGCAGTTCCACCACGAGGCTCGCCTTCCGGTCCTCGGTCCGGTAGGAGAGATCGAAGTTCTCCATCATCCGGATGAGGTGCCGACGCATCGACCGCTCGACGTCCCGCCAGAGGGTGTTGCCGAAGCTGTGCCGGAACAGGCCGCCCTCGTTCAGCACGTCCTCGGAGTCCAGCACGCGGCTGATGTAGGCCGTCAGCCACTGGGGACGCAGGACCACGAGGTCGCACAGCTCTTCGTCGTCCGGGTAGTGGAGGAGGTCACCGAGGCTGTGCAGGGCGGCGGTCAGCGACGCCTGGTGAGAGGGCTCGTGCACACCGGCTTCCGCCAACAGGCCGCCCAGCGCCTCGGGGGTGATGTGCTTGTCCTCGGCCGCCCGTACTGCGTCCGCGGCGCGCAGCCAGGTGCGGGGCCAGGTCACGCCCATGAGGGGGAGCCGGGCCACCTGCTGCCGGATGACCTCGCGCACCTCCTCCACGCCCTCGCCGCTCGCACTGTCTGCGCTCAGGCTCTCCACGATCAGCCCCGGATACGTCTCCCGCAGCTCGTCCAGCGGCAGGTCCGGGGGGCGCGGGCCGAGGTGGGTGGCGACCAGCACGACGGGGGCGTGCGGCGCCCGGGCCTTGATCATGTCCAGCCAATAGTGCAGCTTGCTGCCTTCCCAGCCGATCTGCGCGTCCCACAGCAGCAGGAAGAGGGAGCGGTCGGTGAGGAAGAACTGGTGGGTGGCGTGGTAGATCTCCTGGCCCCCGAAGTCCCAGGTGCTCAGCCGCATGTCCACGCTCTCTCCGGCGGGCGGATGTGGGTGGGGCATGTCCAGGGAGCCGACGGTCAGTCCGTGCGTGCTGTCCTCGTTCGGGTTGTGATTCTCGCCGCGCAGGGCACGCAGCAGTGATGTCTTTCCGACGCGGCCCTCACCGACCACGACGACCTTGGAGGACCACTGGCGGACGGGGTCTTCCTGGGTCTCGGCGAGGAAAGTGACTACCGCGCGGGCACCGGCGGCGACTACTTCTGGTGGCGGGCTGGACAGTGGATTCCCGTCGAGCCTGAGGTCTATCAGGTGCTGGAGGGTGCCAATGCTCGTGGGCAGCTCGGTCAGCGAGTTATGAGACAGCACCAATTTTCTCAGTGACGTCAGACGGCCGATGTCCTCGGGCAGCGCGGTCAGCCCGTTGTCGTTCAGCCATACGTCAGTGAGCGCGGTGAGCTCGGGAAACCAGTCGGGCAGGGAACGCAGTGCGTTCATGCCGAGTGGCAGGTCCGTGAGCGCCGTGAGGTTTCGCAGTGTGTCCGGGAGGGTGGTCAGCCCGTTGTCGTAGAGCCTGAGCTGGGTCAGCCTGGTCAGGTTGCCGAGGTTGTCCGGGACCGAGACCAGCCGGTTGAAGTCCAGCCCCAATTCCCTAAGCCGCGTCAGTCTCCCGATGGATGCAGGGACGGTGTGAAGACGGTTACGGTCCAGGAGCAGCCTGGTGAGTCTGGTGAGACCGCCTATCCACTCTGGTAGCTCGCGTAGTTCGTTGTGGTCGAGCGAGAGAGCGGTGAGGTGAGTCAGGTCGGCCACCTCTTCCGGAACCGTCCGCAATCGAAGACGGGCGAGGTCGAGTAGGGGCGATCCTGACTCCCGGCATTCCCGAATACGCTCGAGGGCCCGTGCAGGCCCCTCCTCAACCGCACCCACGCGTCGCACCGCCCCGTTCGTCCCCTGTGCACCACACCTTTGGGCACACAATGTAGGCCTCGGACGGTAGCGGGTCCGGCGTTTGGACAGAGTCAAGCCGTGGCCGCCGCGCGTGCGACACTCGCATCCATGTTCGGCGTCATTGATCTGCCCGCCTACCTGGCCGGGCTGCTGCTCATCATTCTGCTTCCGGGGCCCAATTCCCTGTACGTGCTGTCCGTGGCCGCCCGGAAGGGGGTCAGGCCGGGGTACACCGCGGCTGCCGGGGTGTGGTGCGGGGACACCGTGCTGATGACGTTGTCCGCGGCCGGGGTGGCCTCGCTGCTGCAGGCCAACGCCGTGCTGTTCGGGATCGTGAAGTACGCCGGGGCCGGCTATCTGACCTGGCTGGCGATCGGGATGCTGCGGGCGGCCTGGCAGATGTGGCGCACCCGGCGGGAGCCGGTGGTGGCGGAGGCCACCGCCGAGGAGAGGGCGGAGGCCGAGCGGCCGTTCCGGCGGGCGCTGGTGGTCAGCCTGTTCAACCCGAAGGCGATCCTGTTCTTCGTGGCCTTCTTCGTGCAGTTCGTGGACCCGGCCTACGCCTACCCGGCGCTGTCCTTCGTCGTCCTCGGCGCCTTCGCGCAGGCGGCCAGCTTCCTCTACCTCACCGCCCTGATCTTCGGCGGCACCAAGCTGGCAGCCGCGTTCCGCCGCCGCAGGCGGCTGTCGGCGACGGCCACCTCCGCCGCCGGGGTGCTCTTCCTCGGCTTCGCGGTGAAGCTGTCGCTGGCGGCGGGCTAGGGTCTTTCATTTGGATCAGGCCGGATCAGGGAGCGGTGCCGGACCCCGCGAGCCCGGCAAGACGCAAACGAGAGGCCCTGGTTCAGGCCAGGCCGACCCGGGCGAGGTAGGTGCCGAGGCCCTCGGCCGAGTCGCCCGCCCAGCCGACGTGACCGTCGGGGCGGATCAGGAAGACACCGGGGCCGTACGCGGCCGGCAGGGAGCGTACGCCGGGGAGTTCGGCGCCCAGCAGGGTCCAGTGCGGGCCCCGGAAGGCGTCGAAGAGGCGGACGCCGTCCACCGTGCCGTCGGGGGCGCGGTCGCCCGCGCGTATCTCCGTCGGCTCCGGCCGGGTGTCCTCGCTGAGGGACGACTCCCGGTACCCCAGGCCGAGTTGGACCGTCGCCTTTCCCCGCTGGACCTCGCCCCGGTGCACCCCTGTGGAGAGGTCCAGCATGGCGGCCGCGTTGGCGCGGCGCTCCTCCTCGTAGGTGTCGAGCAGGGCGTCCGGGGCGCCGTCCCGCAGTACCGCGCCCAGCTTCCAGCCCAGGTTGTAGGCGTCCTGCACGCTGGTGTTCAACCCCTGCCCGCCCGCCGGGGAGTGGACGTGGGCCGCGTCACCGGCGAGGAAGACCCGGCCCGCCCGGAACCGGTCCGCGAGTGCCGCGCGCGGCCGGAACTCCGAGGCCCAGCGCACCTCGGTGAGGTCCTCGGGGTCGAGATGCGTACCGGTGCCGACCAGCGTGCGCAGGCCCTCCAGGGACAGGTCGGGCGTCTCGCCCTCGGGCAGCCGCGCGGCCAGCTGGAAGTCCTCCGTACCGGCCAGCGGGCACAGCATCAGACCGGTGCCGTCCTCGCCGGGGAAGGCGTGCCAGTGCTCCCGGTCCAGCCCGCGCACCCGGACGTCCGCGACCAGGAACGGGCTCGGGTCCACCGTCTGCCCGGTCATGCCGATCCCCGCCGCGCGCCGCACCGCCGAGCGGCCGCCGTCGGCCGCGACCACGTACCGGGCGCGGACCGGCCTGCCGTCCGCGAAGCGCGCGGTCACGCCTTCGGGGTCCTGGGCCAGGCCGGTCAGCTCGCGGTCGAAGGCGACCCGGCCGCCCAGTTCGGTCAGCCGGGCGTGCAGCACCTCCTGGGTGCGCCACTGGGCGACCATCAGCGGCTCGGTGTACGGGGCGCCCCCGGTCGCCTCCACCGGCCCGAACATCGGTCGTACGCCGGCCTGCCGGCCGTCCCGCCAGATCATCCGGGGCGGGTACGGGCCGCCGGCCGCGCGGATCGCGTCCAGCACGCCGAGGTCGTCGAAGACCTCCTGGGTACGCGGCTGGACGCCCTTGCCCCGCGAACCGGGGAACAGTGTGCCGGCCCGTTCCGCCACCAGCGCCTCCACCCCGCGCCGGGCGAGGTCCACCCCGAGGGTCAGCCCGGTCGGACCGGCCCCCACCACCAGCACATCCACATCGACCGGGGCATTCATGGCATAACTCCTTAACGCCGTTAAGTGCCGTCGCCCACGAGCGTGCCCTTAACGTTGTTAAGCTGTCAAGCGTGAGTACGGAACGCCGCGCCCCCCTGGACCGCCGCAAGGTCGCCGACACCGCGCTGCGGCTGCTGAACGAGACCGGCCTGGACGGGCTGACCCTGCGCGCCATCGCCCGCGAGCTGGACGTCAAGGCGCCCGCGCTGTACTGGCACTTCAAGGACAAGCAGGCGCTGCTCGACGAGATGGCGACCGAGATGTACCGCCGGATGACGGCCGGCGCGGTGCTCGACCCCGCCGACACCTGGCAGGAACGGCTGCTGGCGGCCTGCCGGGGCCTGCGCACCGCGCTCACCGGCTACCGCGACGGCGCCAAGGTCTTCAGCGGCTCCCGCTTCACCGGCACCGAGCACGCCCCCGCGATGGAGTCCCACCTGCGCGTCTTCACCGCCGCCGGGTTCACCCTGGCCCAGGCCGTGCGGGCGATGCGCACGGCGAACATGTACACCATCGGCTTCGTCACCGAGGAACAGGGCGTACGGCCGCTGCCCGGCGAGCGGCGCGAGGGGTACGACGTGGAGGAACGGGCGCGAAGGCTGGCCGAGTTCCCGCTGGCGGCCGAGGCGGGAAAGCTGCTCTTCGACGACTACGACGAGCAGTTCGAGGACGGCCTGAAGCTCATCGTGGCCGGGATCGAGGCCGCGTACGGCCTCCGCTGACGTCAGCTCTTGAGCGCCCGGCGCAGCCGGGGCCCGAACGGCTTCTCCACGAACCGGTGCAGCAGCCAGGCCAGCATCAGCATCCCCGCCACCGTCAGCCCCAGCGTCGGCCATGCCCCGAGCCCGAGCCCCCGGTGCAGCACCCGGACCGCGAACCAGCCCAGGTGCTCGTGCACGAGGTAGAACGGGTACGTCAGCGCGCCCGCCGTCACCAGCCACGGCCAGGACGCCCAGCGGGTCCAGCCCAGCGCCACGGCCGCCACCGACGCGAAGGCCAGTGTGACCACGGCGACGATCACCACCGGGTGCCGGGTGAAGTCGCCGTGCGCCCCCGGATGCCACAGCCCGCGCACGGCCGCGCTCTGCCCGAGCAGCCAGGACATCGCGACCAGCCCCCACAGCAGCGGGCTGCCGCCGAAGCGGTGGACCAGATACAGCGCGAGTCCGCCGATGAAGAACGGCGCGTACTCCGGCATGACGAGGGCGTCGGTGAGGGCGTTGCCCGCGGTGGTGGAGATCGCGGCGGCCAGCGTCCAGACGCAGGCGAACAGCACCACGCGCCGGTAGGTCGCCCCGCGCCAGACCACGAACAGGGCGAACAGCGCGTAGAACCGGACCTCCACCCAGAGCGTCCAGCAGACGCCGAGTATCCGGGAGGCGCCCATCGGCTGCTGGAGCATCGTCAGGTTGACCAGGAACTCGTCCGCCCGCACCGGGTGCACCACCACCGGCAGCACGAAGGCCGCCCCGGTGACCAGCACCAGCGCCACCCAGTAGGCGGGGTAGAGACGGGCCACGCGGGAGCGGAAGAAGTCACCGAGTGTGCGGCCCCAGCCGCTCATGCAGATCACGAAACCGCTGATCACGAAGAAGAACTGGACGCCCAGACAGCCGTAGGGGGTGATCTGGGAGAGCCGGGGGAAGACCTCGGACGGGCTCTGGTGCCAGGACTCCGATATCGTCCCGCCGCGCCCGGTGTAGTGGTACATGCACACCATCAGCGCGGCCACGAGCCGCAGCCCGTCCAGGGCGAGCAGCCGCCCCCTCGCCCCGGTGGCGACCGGCTGGGAGAGGCCGGCGGGCACGGCCGGCGGCGAGGTGGTGGTCATCTGCACAGTCCTTGGCATCGAATCGGTCGGTGGCGGGGCGGTTCAGCCGCGGGCGGTCCGGCGCAGGCCGCGGGCGCGGCGGGCCACCCGGCGGACGGTGGCGTTGCGCGGGATGAACGCGAGCTGCGCGGGCACCCCGCCGGGCAGTCCCAGCACGGTCAGCCTGCGGCGCTTGAAGTAGCGCAGGGTGCCCGGGTCCAGGTGCCGGGCGAGGAAGCCCTCGACGTCGGCGCGCAGTGCGGGCAGGATCTTCGGCTGCATGGCGAAGCCCACCGCGCGCACCAGCTCGCCCAGTTCGGCCACCTCCATGCCGCGCCGCCCCTCGGTGACGGCCGCCCGGTCACCCAGCTCGGGCAGCAGCGCGTCTACCACGGTGACCGGCACCCGGTTGCTGTTCTCGTACGGGGCGAGCCGCTCCAGGAGGGTGCCGGTGCCGACCCGCGCCACGGGGAGGCCGTACAGGGTGGCGGCGGTCAGCAGGGCGGTGGAGAAGCAGCCGACGACCAGCGCGGGGCGCATCCGCTGGTACAGCACCTCGGCCAGCACCGGGGTGTCCAGCACCGTCAGGTCGGCCCCGAGCCGCTCCGCCTCCTCCTCCAGGGTGCGGGCGTAGCGGGCCGGTGCGGTGGGGTGCGGCTTGAACACCACGCGGTCGTGCCCCAGTTGCACCGCGCCGCGCAGCATGCGGACGTGCAGCGCCTCCTCCTCGTCCGGGGTGAGGATGTCCAGCGCGGAGAGGTACTGGCCCAGCAGCAGCGCGGGTTCCTCGATCGAGGGCAACTCGTCGCCGGTGCCCGCGAGTTCCGCCAGCACCTTGGTGAAGGCGGCGGTCGGCACCATCTCGGCCCGCACCCCGAACTCGGTGAGCAGCAGGGGCTGGAGGCCCGGTACCAGGTCGAGGTGGAGCAGCCGGTCCACGCGGGTGCCGACCAGCGGGTCGATCTTGTTGCGGGTGGGGCCGTAGCTCATCAGGCCGTCGGCGTAGACCGTGACCGGGGCGCCGGTGAAGATCTGCGCGAGCGCCAGCGACGGGTTGACCTGGATCGACTCGACCGCCAACTCGACCGGTCCGTCCCCGAGTCGCCACTCGTGGCGGAAGTAGCGCTGCCACAGGGGCATGTCGTCCCCGCGGGGCAGCCAGCCGCCGGGGTGGAAGGGGTGGATGGTCTCGTTGTAGGACAGCACGTCGTCGAACCGGTCCCGCAGCCGCTCGAAGCCGGGCATCTCGTCCAGCGGGGGCGTGGTCTCCGGGGTCGCCGCGTTGTTGCAGACCAGCAGCAGGCGCCGGTCGGCGGGGGCGAAGCAGCCGGAGTCCAGGGCGGCGGCCAGCGTGGCCACGCCGTACAGCGTGGACGCCTGGAAGATCTGGGTGGTCACGCGGCGGCCCCGGCGGGGGAGGGGCGGCGGCGCAGGCGGCGCAGCCGGGTGGCGCGGGCGAGGTCCATCGAGTCCAGCGCCTCGTTCAGCACGTCCTGCGGCATGCGCCTGAGGGCGGCCGCGCTCAGGGATTTCAGTTTTCTCGCCACCGGGGGCTCGAACCTTTCGATGCTTCCCAGATGGTGGGAGATGATCGCGCAATAGGTGCGCACGGCCTTCGGCAGCAGTTCCTTCGCATTCCGGTCGGCGGCTGTCTCCGCTATGACCTGGTCGAAGGCGCGCAGGAAATCGAGCTGGCGGACATCACCGATCTGGGTCAGCGAGGAGGCGACCCCGCGCCGGTAGAAGACGCCGAGCAGCCCGACCACGGCGAACGACTCCGCCTCCCGGTGCAGCCGCCAGATCCACGGCCGGTCCTCCGCCGTGCGCAGTCCGTCCGTGAAGTGCAGCAGCCCCCGCTCCGCGAGCCGCCGGTGGTAGATCCCGGCCCAGGCGTACGCATAGTCCACCGAGGTCGACCGGTCCGCGGGCAGGATGGCCGCCCGCGGGTCCAGCACGACATCGCGCCGGCCGTGCGGCACCCGGTGCACCGACCGGGCCCGCGCGGTGCACTGGACATGGTCGGTGCGCAGGAAGTCGCACCCCAGGTCGTCCATGCGAGCGACCAGTTGGTCGTAATAGCCGGGGGCGAGCCAGTCGTCGCCGTCGAGGAACGTCAGGTACTCGCCGCGCGCCCGGTCCAGACCGGTGTTGCGGGCGGTCGCCAGCCCGCCGTTGCGCTCGTGCCGGACGACGACGGCGCCCGGCAGTTCGCGTTCGGCGCGCTCGAGGATGCCCGGCGTCCCGTCGCGGGAACAGTCGTCCACGAGAATGAACTCGTAATCGTCCCGCGCGTTCGCACGAAGACTCCTCAATGTGTCCGGCGCGTATTGCTGCACGTTGTAGAACGGCACGATGACCGAGAGCTTGACCACGCCGAGGACGTTAGGGCTGGGCCCGGCATTCGTGTCGACGCTCGCCTTGATACCGGGTGAACGACGCGTGGCGAAGCCGTGAACCGGGTTTTCCCCGAGGCCGATCCGGGCCCGAATCCCCATTCGTCGATGTGCTGTTAACCGTTTGTTGAGTTCGGGTTGGGCCGGGGCTACGAATCGCTTCCTAGCGTCTTCGGCGTGCCAGCAAGTGCAACGAAGTCCCCGCGGATCGCCGTCCTCGCCGATTCCGACACCCGGTGGAAGTGGGGCGCGCTCACCGCGCGCCGTATCGCTCCCGCCGCTGCCGGACGGCTCGACGGCTACCTCCTGCGGGGCCGGGCCACCCCGACACCCCGCCAGCTCGCGGAGACCGGCGCCACCGCCGACTCGCTCCGCGAGGTCACCGGCGCGGAGTTCCTGCGCGCCATGACCGGGGAGTCCTACGACATCCTGGTCCTCGCGCTGGTCGGCGGCGGGGTGCAGGCCATGCTGCACGGCCTGAAGCACGCCTGGGGCAGCGGTCCGCGCCCGGTCGTCGTCACCGGTTACGTCGGTGTCGTCTACGAGAAGCTCGCCGACGGCCTGCTGCTCCGGCACGGCGCCGACCTGGTCCTCGCCAACTCGGCCCAGGACGCCGACCGGTTCCGCGCGGTGTACGAGGGGGTCGGGGCGGACGCGGGAGCGGTCACCGAGGTGGCGCTGCCCTTCCTCGGCGGGGAGACGTACGCGGGTGAGAGGGCGCCCTCCGCGGAGCACGGGCTCACGCCCTGCACCGTGACGTTCGCCGCGCAGCCCTCCGTGCCGGAGAACCGCGCCGACCGGACCTACCTGCTGGACCGGCTCATCGCCCACGCCCGGCGGCACCCCGAGCGCGAGGTGCTGCTCAAGCTGCGCTCCAAGCCCGGTGAGCACACCACGCACATCGAGGAGCTGCCCTACCAGAAGCTGGTCCGGGGGCGGGAGCTGCCGGCCAACCTCCGCCTGGTGTACGGGCACATGGGCGAGGTGCTGGACCGGACCGACCTGCTGGTCACCGTCAGCTCCACCGCCGCGCTCGAGTCCCTGCACCGGCGCATCCCGACGGCCGTGCTGACCGACCTCGGGGTGCGGGAGGCGCTGGGCAACCACCACTTCCTGGGCTCCGGGTGCCTCACCTCCTGGGACCGGCTGGACGCCGGGTACCGCCCGGAGCCGGACCCCGAGTGGCTGGCCCGGCAGGGGGTCGCGGCCGGGGACGGTTCGTACGCGGGCGCCTTCGACGCGGCCCGCGCCCGGATCGCCGCCCTGCTGGAGCGGTCCGGCGCGCTGCCGCCGCTGGAGCCCTACTACACCCCCGAGACCGCGCCCGGCTATCTGCCCGGCATCCTCGCCCGCCACCACCTCGGCCCCGACGGCGCCCCGCTGCCCGGCGGCCCCGCCACCCGCGCGGAGGCCGGACCTGTCCGGCAGATCGTGCGCCGGGCCGCCCGGGGCGCGTACCGGCACGGCGTCCAGCGGGTCGCCCCGGTGATCCGGCGGATGGGCGAGCTGTGAGTACCGCACCTTCTTCCTCTCAAGGAGCTGACCCCATGACCCACTGGCCCGCCGATCCGGGCGACCCGCCGCGCCGGGTGCTCGCCGTGATCCCGGCGCGCGGCGGCTCCAAGGGGGTGCCGGCCAAGAACCTCGCCCCCGTGGGCGGCGTCCCGCTGGTGGCCCGCGCGGTGCGTGCCTGCCTGGCCGCTCCCGCCGTCACCGACGTCGTCGTCTCCACCGACGACGCGGCCGTGGCCGCCGCGGCCCGCGCGGCCGGCGCCGAGGTCGTCACCCGGCCCGCCGCCATCGCCGGCGACACCGCCACCTCCGAGGCCGCCGTCCTGCACGCCCTGGACGCCTTCGAGGAGCGCACCCGGGCGGCCGTCGACGTGGTGCTGCTCGTGCAGTGCACCAGCCCCTTCCTGCTCGCCGACGACATCGGCCGGGTCGCCGAGGCGGTCGTCCGCGACGGCGCCGACACCGCCGTCACCGTCGCCCCGTTCCACGGCTTCGTCTGGCGGGACGGCAACCCCGACGAGCCCGGCGGCTTCGGTGTCAACCACGACAAGGCCGTACGGCCCCGCCGCCAGGACCGCCCGCAGGACCTGCTGGAGACCGGCGCCGCCTACGCGATGGACGTCACCGGCTTCCGCGCCCACGGCCACCGCTTCTTCGGCCGCACCGAGCTGGTCCGCACCGACCCGGCCCGCGTGCTGGAGATCGACGACCCGCACGACCTGGCCCGCGCCCGCGCCCTGGCCCCGCTGCTCGACACCGTCCCGGCGGGCGCGCTGCCCACCCGCGACGACGTCGACGCCGTCGTCCTCGACTTCGACGGCACCCAGACCGACGACCGGGTGCTGATCGACACCGACGGGCGGGAGTTCGTCTCCGTGCACCGGGGCGACGGGCTCGGCATCGCCGCGCTGCGCCGCGCCGGGGTGCCGACGCTGATCCTGTCCACCGAGCAGAACCCCGTCGTCGCCGCCCGCGCCCGCAAGCTCCGGCTGCCGGTGCTGCACGGCATCGACCGCAAGGACCTCGCCCTCAAGCAGTGGTGCGAGGAGCAGGGCATCGCCCCCGAGCGGGTGCTCTACGCCGGCAACGACGTCAACGACCTGCCCTGCCTCGCCCTCGTCGGCTGGCCCGTGGCGGTCGCCGACGCCCACGACGCCGTACGCGGCGC
>NZ_MUNH01000292.1:0-15022 GCF_002154615.1 Streptomyces recifensis | reverse complement strand
GCACCCGGGTGCCGGGCCGGATCAGGTCGCGGATCTGGTCGACGTACTGGTCGAGCCCCACCAGCACCGAGGCGCGCCGCAGTTCGGCGGCCGCGCGCGGGGTCAGCAGGTCGCGGGCGCCGGGCCCGAGCCCGACCACCGCGAGCCGGCCCCGGCCGGGACGCCGTACGACCGCGCAGGTCGCCATGGCGGGACTGGCGGCCGACTTCCGCTTGGGCACGAGGAGTTCGCCACCGGTCCGCAGCGCGGCGGCCTCCGCCACCGAAGGGGTGCCGACCGCGGCGAGGGGCGCGTCGGAGGGGTTCGGCACGGCCACGGCGGCCAGTTCGTCCGCCGGGTACGTCACCAGGGGCACGCCCAGCCGCCCGGCGGCGGCCACGATGCCGGGCTCCTCGGACTTGGCGTCCACGGTGGCGAGTTCGGCGACCGAACGCACCGAGAGCCCCGCCTCGCGCAACGCCTCCTCGATCAGCCCGAGCACCTCCCCGACAGGCGCACCCCTGGACGCGCCGACCCCGACCACCAGGGACGGCGGACGCAACAGCACCTCCCGCGGGCCCGGTGGTACGGCCCGGTCGGTCAACCGCACCGTGTACGCGCCCTGTCCGGCGAAAGGCACCGGCGGCAGCGGCCAGGCCGACTCGGCCTCCAGCGACACCGGTTCACCGTCCAGCAGCGCCCGCGACACCGCCGCGACCGCGCCCTCCGCCGGCAGGCCCAGGGTGTCCAGTCCGGCCAGGCCCGCCGCGTCCGTCGCCGTCGTCACCACGGGCTCCGCCCCGAGCAACTGGGCCACCTCGTGCGCCAGTTCATTGGCGCCGCCGCCGTGTCCGCCGACCAGCGACACCGCGAACCGGCCGCCCTCGTCCACGCACACCACGCCCGGATCGGCGGCCTTGTCCCCGAGCAGCGGGGCCAGCAGCCGGACCGTGGCACCGGTGGCCAGGAAGCACACCAGCCGGTCGCACTCCGCGAACGCCGCCCGTACGGCCTCCCCGGCCGGGCCCTCGTACACCCGCGTACGGTCCGGCCAGGCCGCGGCCAGCCGGTCACGGGCCGCCGCCCCCGCCGCGGTGGCGGAAATCAGGCCGATCACTGGACTCCTCCTTCACTCCGTGCCGGGAGGCGGTCGCCCCACAGCAGGAAAACGGGGTTGCCGGCCGCCAGCCGGGTCACGTCACCCGGCAGCGGCGCCAGCCGCGAGGACTGCAACAGCACCCCGTCACAGCTCAGCCCGGCCCGCGTCAGCGCCTCGCGCACCGGGCCGACCCGGTCCAGCGCGGCCACGGCCACCACGACCGTCCGCCGCGCCCGCTTGGCGCAGACGCCCACCACGGCGGGCAGGTCACGCCCGCCACCGCCCACGAACACCGCGTCGGGCTCGTCGAGCCCGGCCAGCGCCTCCGGGGCGGTGCCGTGCACCACGCTCACGTCGACGCCGTGGGCGCGGGCGTTGGCCCGTACCCGCCCGGCGCCGTCCTCGGTCTTCTCCACGGCGGTCACGGCCGCGCCGAGCCGCGCGCACTCCACGGCCACCGAGCCCGACCCCGCGCCCACGTCCCACACCAGGTCGCCCAGGCGCGGCCCGAGCCGGGCGAGCGCCAGCGCCCGCACCTCGAACTTCGTGATCATCGAGTCGCGGTGCGCGAACTCGTTCTCGGCGAGCGCCCATCGCGCGGGCCCGGCACCCGGACCGGCGACCGTGCGCGGACCGTCCCCGTCCCGCGTCTCGTCCAGGCACAGCACCACGCTCACCGCCGGACCCCAGTCCCGCGCGGCGGCCTCGGCGGGTGTCACCCGCTCCACCCGCTCCCGCTCCGGATCACCGAGCGCGCTCACCACGACCAGCACCCGGCCCGTACCGTCGAGCCGGGCGCCCAGCTCGGCCGGACCCGAACCCGGCCCGGTCAGCACGGCCACCTTCGGGCGTGCCCGGCACACGTTCACCGCGGTACGCAGGTCCCGTCCGTGCGCGCTCACCACCACCGCGTCGTCCCAGGTCAGCCCCAGCCGGGCGAAGGCACCCGCCACCGAGGACACGCCCGGCCGGACGTCGAGCAGGCCCGCCCCGAAGCGTTCCGCCAGCACCCGCACGACGCCGAAGAACCCCGGATCACCCGAGGCCAGCACCACCACCGGCCGCCGCTCGGCCACGTACTTGCCGATCGCGTCCAGGGCGGGCGCCAGCGGGCCGAGCACCACGCGTGCCGCTCCCTCGGGCACCTGCGCCGCGTCCAGATGGCGCTGCCCGCCGACCACCAGCTCCGCCCCGGTGAGCGCGTCCGGCGGGAGCGGGGCGCCCGTCCCCGCGCCGACGACCGTGATCAACTGCTCGCCCCCCGCTCGCGCAGCGCCCGCCGCGCCGTGGGGTCGGCCTTGCGGAAGCCGTGGAAGTGGCCGGGGTGGTACAGGTGCGAGCGGGTGCCGTGCGCGTCCAGCGCGGCGCCGACCAGGAACAGCGTGTGCTTCCACAGCCGGTGCTCCTTGACCGTCTCCTCCAGCGTGCCGATCGTGCACCGCACCACCAGTTCCTCCGGCCAGGTCACCTGATGGGCGACCACGACCGGGGTGGAGGTCGGGTAGCCGCCCTCCAGCAGCTCCCGCACCAACTGGCCGCTGCGCGCCGCCGACAGGAACACCGCCATCGTGGTGCCGTGCCGGGCGAACTCGCGCACCTCCTCACCGGGCGGCATCGGCGTCTTGCCGCCGCCGAGCCGGGTCAGGATCACCGACTGGGCCACCTCCGGGATGGTCAGCTCCCGCCCGGCCAGCGCGGCCACCGCCGAGAACGAGGACACGCCCGGCACGATCTCCGTGGCGATCCCGACCTCCGCGCAGCGGTCCATCTGTTCCTGCGTGCCGCCCCACAGCGAGGGGTCCCCGGAGTGCACCCGCGCGACCTTCAGACCCTCCGCGTGGGCACGCCGGTACACGGCCACCACGTCCTCCAGGGAGAGGGTCGCCGAGTCGAGGATCTCCGCGTCCGCGCGGGCGTGCTCCAGCACCTCGGCGCGGACCAGGCTGGCCGCCCAGATCACCACGTCCGCCTCCGCGATCGCGCGGGCCGCGCGGAACGTCAGCAGATCGGCGGCACCGGGCCCGGCACCGACGAACGTCACCTTGCCGGCGGGGGCATCGGCCATGGGAAGGGTCCTCTCCTGAGGGAAGCCCGGACACGTGGTCGTGGTCCGGGAGGGGGCTGTGGAACTGGGGTTAATGTCAGGGTCTGGTGGGGTTCGCGGGCCGCAGGATGTGCGCACAGGGCCCCGCATCGGATAGCAAGGGCCTATGGCGGTCCTTGTCGCGCTCGGCGCGTTCCTGATGACGCTGGCCGGCGGCTGGACGGCGCAGCGCGTGACCGACCGCCGCCATCTGGTCCTGGGCCTGGCCGGCGGCCTCATGCTGGGCGTGGTCGGTCTCGACCTGCTCCCCGAGGCGCTGGAGGCGGCCGGTCACAAAGTGTTCGGCGTACCCGCGGCGCTGGTGCTGTTCGTCGCCGGATTCCTGCTGGCCCATCTGGTGGAACGTCTCCTCGCCGGCCGCCAGGCCGCGCACGGAGCCGGCGAGCACACGCACCGCGCGCCCGAGGTCGGCCTCACGGCGGCCGCCGCGATGGTCGGACACAGCTTCATGGACGGCGTCGCCATCGGCGCCGCCTTCCAGATCGGCGACGGCATGGGCGTGTCCGTCGCCCTCGCCGTGATCGCGCACGACTTCGCCGACGGCTTCAACACCTTCACCATCACCAGCCTGTACGGCAACGCCCGCAAGCGGGCCGTCGCCATGCTGGTCGCCGACGCCTGCGCGCCGGTGCTGGGCGCGCTGTCCACCACGCTCGTGCACATCCCGGAGAAGCTGCTCGGCGGCTACCTCGGCCTGTTCGGCGGCGCGCTGCTCTATCTCGCCGCCGCCGAGATCCTCCCCGAGGCCCACCACGACCACCCCGCCCGCTCCACCGTGCTGTGCACCGTCGCGGGCGCGGCCTTCATCTGGCTGGTGGTCGGCTTCTCCGGCGGCTGACCCCCTCACAGCTTCCCGCCCCGGCCGCCCTCGCGCCGGGGCGGCGCGATGAGCGTCGACAGGTACGGCAGCGCGTCGCCGTCCAGCTCGGCGGCGGGCCGTACGGACTCCTCCGGCAGGCCCAGCGCCGAGCCCCACACCGCGTCCTCCAGCCGGCCGGACTCCCGCAGCGCCCGGGCCACCTCGGCCGCGTGCCGCCCGAACTTGTACGCCACCACGGTCCCCGGACCGGCCAGCGCCTCCTTCAGCGCCGCGGCGCCCGCCGTCACCGGGACCAGCGTCAGCGGCTCGGTGCCCTCGGTCAGGACCGCGCCCGACCTGGCCGCGAGGTCCTGCATCGCGGTGATGCCGGGGACCGTCTCGACGACCAGCTCCGGCACCAGGGCGGTGAGCGTCTGCGCGAGGTAGGTGAAGGTCGAGTACACGTGGGGATCACCGATGGTCGCGAACGCCACGTACGCGTGCTCCCGCAACAGCTCCGCGACCCGCGCGCCCGCCGCGTCCCACGCGGCCTCCCGGCGCGCGTGGTCCGTCCGCTCGTTCAGCGCGAACACCACCCGGACGATCTTCTCCCCGGACACGTGGTGCAGCACCGTCGCCTCCGCCCGGCCCCGCTCCATGGTGTCCATCACCGGTACGACCACCACATCGGCGGCCCGCAACGCGTTGACCCCCTTCACCGTCACCAGCTCCGGGTCCCCGGGACCCACTCCGACCCCGACCAGCCTGCTGCTCATGAAGTCCGGCACCTCTCCGTGAAATTCCGGGCCACCTTGGGCTCCGAGGCCCAGTGCGTATGCAGATAACTCGCGTGCACGCCCCGCTGCACGAACCCCTCCACCCGCCGGCGGGGCGCGACAACGCCCCACGCGGGAGCCTCGCCCGCCCCCGGCTCGATCACGGTCCGGTGGAACTCGTGCCCCCGCATCCGGGTCCCGGCCGCCGCCAGCACGCTGTCCCCCACGGCCACGGCGTCCCGGTACCCGAGCGTCAGCCGCTCGCCCATCCGCGCGGCCGCGTCGAGCACCCCGCACATGGGGACCCCGTCGAGCTCCCGGCACAGGTAGAGCAGTCCGGCACACTCGGCGGCGACGGGCGCCCCGGAAAGGGCGAGCGCGGCGATCTCCCCGCGCAGCGGCTCGTTGGCCCCGAGCTCACCCGCGTAGACCTCGGGGAACCCCCCGCCGACGACGAGTCCCCGAGTCCCCTCGGGCAGTCGCTCGTCCCGCAGCGGGTCGAAGGCGACGACCTCCGCCCCGGCGGCTTCGAGCAGTTCGGCGTGCTCGGCGTAGGAGAAGGTGAACGCGGGCCCACCGGCGACGGCCACCACGGGTCGTGCACCTGCGGCGTCGCCGTCGTCGCCCCGGGGCGACCGGTCGCGGGTGGTCGGAGAAAGGGCCTCGGCCGGAGACCAGGCCGCACCCGGCAACGCTCCCGCACTGCGCGCCAGCGCCATCAGCTCGTCCAGGTCGCACCCGGCGGACACCTGCGCCGCCATCGCCGCGACCGCGGACACCGCGGCGGCACCCCGCTCGGCGACCGGCACCAGACCCAGATGCCGAGACGGCGTCTCCACCTGCGAGGCCCGCCGCAGCGCGCCCAGCACAGGCACCCCCGCCTCCTCCAGAGCCTCCCGCAGCAGCGCCTCGTGCCGCGCGGACCCCACCTTGTTGAGGATGACGCCCCCGATCCGCACCCCCGTGTCCCAGGACGCGAACCCATGCACCAGCGCCGCAACGGACCGCGACTGCGACGACGCGTCGACGACCAGCACCACCGGCGCCCGCAGCAACTTGGCGACCTGCGCGGTGGACGCCAGCTCCCCCTGTCCCGCGGCCCCGTCGTACAGCCCCATCACGCCCTCGACGACCGCGAGATCACACCCCCGGGCCCCATGGCCGAACAGCGGGGCGACCAGCTCCGGCCCGCACAGGTACGCGTCGAGATTCCGCCCCGCCCGCCCGGTGGCGAGCGCGTGATACCCGGGATCGATGTAGTCCGGCCCCACCTTGTGCGGAGACACCGCGAGGCCCCGCGCGGCGAACGCGGCCATCAGCCCCGTGGCGACGGTCGTCTTCCCGCACCCCGACGAGGGCGCGGCGATGACCAGCCGGGGAACGGACATCACCACTCGATGCCCCTCTGCCCCTTCTGGCCGGCGTCCATGGGGTGCTTGACCTTGGACATGTCGGTCACCAGATCCGCGAACTCCACCAGGGCGGCGGGCGCGTTACGCCCGGTGATCACCACGTGCTGATTCCCCGGCCGCTCCCGCAGCACCGAGACGACCTCCTCGGTGTCCACCCACCCCCAGTGCATCGGGTACGCGAACTCGTCCAGCACGTACAGCCGGTACGTCTCGGCGGCCAGGTCCCGCTTGACCTGCGCCCAGCCCTCCCGAGCCTTCTCCTCGTTGTCGAGCTGGGCGTCCCGCTGCACCCAGGACCACCCCTCGCCCATCTTGTGCCAGTCGACGGTCCCGCCCTCGCCGGAGGCACCGAGCACGCGCAGCGCGTTCTCCTCGCCGACCTTCCACTTCGCCGACTTGACGAACTGGAACACCCCGATCGGCCACCCCTGGTTCCAGGCCCGCAGCGCCAGGCCGAACGCGGCCGTCGACTTGCCCTTCCCGATCCCCGTGTGCACGACCACCAGCGGGCGATTGCGCCGCTGCCGCGTCGTCAGCCCGTCGTCCGGCACCACACTCGGCTGCCCCTGCGGCACTACGCGGCCCTCCTCGAAGTCGTCCCCCGCACATCCCTGACCAGCCCGGCGATGGCGTCCGCCCGCAGCTCCTCCAGCGTCACCGCCGTACCCCCCAGCTCCTCCGCGAGCCGCCCCGCGAGCCCCAGCCGCACCGGCCCCGACTCGCAGTCCACGACCACCGAGGCCACCGACTCCGCGCCCAGCAGCCGCGCCGCGCGCCCCGCCAGCGCCACCGGCTCGGGACCACCGGTCGCCCGGCCGTCCGTCACCACCACCAGCAGCGCCCGCCGCGAGGGGTCCCGCAGCCGCTCCACCCGCAGCACGTCGTGCGCCTTCAGCAGCCCCGCGGCCAGCGGCGTACGGCCGCCGGTCGGCAGCGACTCCAGCCGGGCCGCCGCCGCGTCCACCGACGAGGTCGGGGGCAGCGCCACCTCGGCGGCCGTGCCCCGGAAGGTCACCAGACCGACCTTGTCCCGCCGCTGGTAGGCGTCCAGCAGCAGCGACAGCACGGCACCCTTCACCGCGCTCATCCGCTGCCGCGCCGCCATCGAACCGGAGGCGTCCACGACGAACAGCACGAGGTTCCCCTCGCGCCCCTCCCGCGCCGCCTGCCGCAGATCGTCGCGGCGCAGCACCAGCCCCGGTCCCGACCGGCCCCGCGCCCGCTGATGCGGCGCCGCCGCCCGGACGGTGGCCGCCAGGTGCAGTCTGGTCAGCGCACCGCGCGGCCGCAGCGCGCCGGTGGTCCGCCCGCGCTCGGTCCGCGCCCGCGAACGCCGGCCGGCCGCGCCCGCACCGACACCGGGCACGGTCAGCGCCTTGGTACGGAACGGCTCCGCCGCCCGCGCCGGCGCCTGTTCACCCGCCCCGCCGGCGGCCGGCTGCGGCTCCCCGTCCTTTCCGTCCTCTCCGGTCCCGGCCTGCGCACCGGCGTCCCCGCCCTGCGGCCCCTCCTCCGGCGACGGCTGCCCGCCGCCACCGGGACCGTCCGGATCGGGATCGTCGTCGTCCCCGGCCGACTCCTCCAGCGTCCGGTCGAGTTTGTCCTCGTCCAGACCCGGCGCGTCGAAGGGGTTGCGCCGCCGCCGGTGCGGCAGCGCCAGCAGCGCGGCCTGCCGCACGTCCTCGGCCAGTACGTCGCTCCGCCCGTCCCAGGCGGCCAGCGCGGTCGCGGTACGCGCCATCACGATGTCGGCCCGCATGCCGTCCACCTCGAAGGCCGCACAGGTCGCCGCGATCTGCTTCAGCGCACCGTCGCCCAGCCGCACCTTGGGCAGCAACTCCCGCGCCCCGACGATGCGTCGCCGCACGGCGCTCTCCTCGTCCGCCCAGCGCGCCGCGAAGGCGGCCGGATCGTCGTCGTACGCCAGCCTGCGCCGTACGACCTCCACCCGCTGATCCGGCTCCCGTGAGGCCGCGACCTCCACGGTCAGCCCGAACCGGTCGAGCAACTGCGGCCGCAGTTCCCCCTCTTCGGGGTTCATCGTCCCGACGAGCAGGAACCGCGCGGCATGCCGTACGGAGACCCCCTCGCGCTCGACGTACGAGGCACCCATCGCGGCCGCGTCCAGCAGCACGTCAACCAAGTGGTCGTGCAGAAGGTTGACCTCGTCGACGTAGAGGATGCCCCGGTTGGCCGCGGCCAGCAGCCCCGGCTCGAACGCCTTGACCCCCTCCGCGAGCGCCCGCTCGATGTCCAGCGCCCCGACCAGCCGGTCCTCCGACGCCCCCACCGGCAACTCGACCATCCGCGCGTCCCGCGCCTCGGCCGCCGCCCCGGTGTGCGGCCCGTCCGGGCAGGTCGGGTCGGGGGATGCCGGATCACAGGAGAACCGGCACCCGGCGACCACCTCGACCTCGGGCAGCAGCGCCGCCAGCGCGCGTACGGCGGTGCTCTTGGCGGTGCCCTTCTCGCCCCGCACGAGCACCCCGCCGATGTTCGGCGCGACGGCGTTGAGCAGCAGGGCCAGTTGCAGATCCTGCTGCCCGACCACCGCGGTGAACGGGAATCGCGTGCTCACTCGTCTCCCTCCAGCTCTCCCTCGAGTTCCAGATACGTCGCCCGGAGCCGGTCCAGGGTGTCCTGGTCCGGCTCCGCCCACAGCCCCCGGTCCGCCGCCTCCAGCAGGCGCTCGGTGATGCCGCGCAGGGCCCACGGGTTGGACTTCTTCATGAAGTCCTGGTTCTCCGGGTCGAAGACGTACTCGGCCGACAACTTCTCGTACATCCAGTCGTCCACCACGCCCGCCGTGGCGTCGTACCCGAAGAGGTAGTCCACGGTCGCCGCCATCTCGAAGGCGCCCTTGTAGCCGTGCCTGCGCATCGCGGCCATCCAGCGCGGATTGACCACGCGGGCGCGGAAGACGCGGTGCGTCTCCTCGCCGAGGGTGCGGGTCTTGACCTGGTCGGGGACGGCCGAGTCACCCACGTACGCCTCGGGGCTGGTGCCGGTCAGGTGGCGGACCATGGCGACCATGCCGCCGTGGTACTGGAAGTAGTCGTCCGCGTCGACGAGGTCGTGCTCGCGGGTGTCGACGTTCTTCGCCGCCACCGCGATCCGCCGGAACGCCGTCTCCATGTCCCCCCGCGCCGCGCGCCCGTCCAGCCCGCGGCCGTAGGCGTAGCCGCCCCAGACCGCGTACACCTCGGCGAGGTCCGCGTCGGAGCGCCAGTTGCGGGCGTCGATCAGGGGCAGCAGACCCGCCCCGTACGCGCCCGGCTTGGAGCCGAAGACGCGGGCGGTGGCGCGGCGGCGGTCACCGTGCTCCGCGGTGTCCTCCTCGACATGGGCCCGGACGTAGTTGGACCCGCCGGGCTCCTCCAGCTCGGCCACCGCGCGCACCGCGTCGTCGATCAGCCCGACCACGTGCGGGAACGCGTCCCGGAAGAAGCCGGAGATGCGGACGGTGACGTCGATGCGCGGGCGCCCCAGCTCGGCGAGCGGCACGATCTCGAAGCCGGTGACCCGGCGCGAGGCGTCGTCCCACACCGGGCGGCAGCCCAGCAGCGCGAGGATCTCCGCGATGTCGTCGCCCTGGGTCCGCATGGCGGAGGTGCCCCACACGGTGAGCCCCACCGACTTGGGGTACTCCCCGGTGTCGGCCAGATACCGCTGCACCAGCGAGTCCGCGAGCGACTGCCCGACCTCCCAGCTGAGCCGCGACGGGATCGCCTTGGGGTCGACGGAGTAGAAGTTGCGCCCGGTCGGCAGCACGTTGACCAGACCCCGCGTGGGCGACCCGGAGGGCCCCGCCGGGACGTAACCGCCGTCCAGCGCGCGGAGGATGTGCCCGATCTCGTCGGTGGTCCGGGCGAGCCGGGGCACGACCTCCGTACAGGCGAACTCCAGCACGGCCGTGGCGTCGGCCAGTGCGAAGCCCAGCACCTCGTCCAGCACCGCCGGTACGGCCGCCCGGTCCCAGTCCCGCGCCTCCATGCCCTCGGCGATGCCCCGGCACAGCTTCTCCAGCAGGTCGACGGCGTCGGCCCCGGTGCGCGCCGGCCCCTCGGCCAGGTCGGTCAGCTCCACCGGCACCTTCACCGGCGCGCCCGGCTCGGCCAGCAGCTCCTTCTCCACCAGCCCGAAGTGCTGCGCCAGCGCGGCCCGCAGTCCCGGCAGGGCATCGGCCTTACCGCCCCACACCTGGGAGGCGCGCAGCACGGCGAGGACGAGGTTGACGCGGGGCTCGCCCTCCGGGCCGCCGCCCAGGATGTGCAGTCCGTCGCGGATCTGCACGTCCTTGATCTCGCAGAGGTAGCCGTCGATGTGCATGACGAACGAGTCGAAGTCGTCGTCCTCCGGCTGCTCGTCCACGTGCAGGTCGTGGTGCAGCTCGGCGGCCTTGACCAGCGTCCAGATCTGGGCCCGTACGGCCGGCGCCTTGGCCGGGTCCAGGTCGGAGACGAGCGCGTACTCGTCCAGCAGCTGTTCCAGCTTGGCGAGGTCGCCGTAGGTGTCGGCGCGGGCCATCGGCGGCACCAGGTGGTCGACCACCGTGGCGTGCCCGCGCCGCTTGGCCTGGGTGCCCTCGCCGGGGTCGTTGACGATGAAGGGGTAGATCAGCGGGAGTTCACCGAGTACCGCGTCCGGGGCGCAGCCGCGCGAGAGGCCGAGGCCCTTGCCCGGCAGCCACTCCATGGTGCCGTGCTTGCCCATGTGCACGACGGCGTCGGCGCCGAAGCTGTTCTCCAGCCACCGGTAGGCGGCCAGGTAGTGGTGCGAGGGCGGCATGTCGGGGTCGTGGTAGATGGCGATGGGGTTCTCGCCGAAGCCGCGCGGCGGCTGGATCATCACGACGACGTTCCCGAACCGCAGGGAGGCGAGCACGATGTCGTCGCCGTCCACGTACAGGCTGCCCGGCGGCTCGCCCCACGCCTCCAGCATGGCGTCGCGCAGCTCGGGGTCCAGGGTGTCGAACCAGGCCCGGTAGTCCGCGAGCGGCACCCGTGCGGGCGCGGCGGCGAGCTGCTCCTCGGTGAGCCACTCCACGTCGTGACCGCCGGCCGCGATCAGCCGGTGGATCAGCTCGTCGCCCTCGGAGGGGTGCTCGCTCACCCCGTACCCGGCGTCGCGCAGCGCGTCCAGCACCCGGACCGCCGAGGCGGGGGTGTCCAGGCCGACGGCGTTGCCGACGCGGGAGTGCTTGGTGGGATAGGCGGTGAAGACCAGCGCGATCCGCTTCTCGGCGTTCGGCTTGTGCCGAAGTGCCGCGTGGCGTACGGCGATCCCGGCGACACGGGCCGCCCGCTCGGGGTCGGCGACGTAGACCGGGACCTCGTCGGGTCCGGGCTCCTTGAAGGAGAAGGGCACGGTGATCAGGCGGCCGTCGAACTCCGGGATGGCGACCTGCATCGCGGCGTCCATGGGGGAGAGAGCCGCGTCCGAGGCGTCCCAGGCGGCCCGCGTGGAGGTGAGGCACAGTCCTTGCAGCACCGGCACGTTCAGGTCCGCGAGGGCGCCGATGTCCCACGCCTCCTCGTCACCGCCCGCCGAGGCGGCCGAGGCGTGCGCCCCTCCGGCCGCGAGCACGGTGGCGACCAGGGCGTCGGTCCGGCCCAGCAGTTCGTACAGCCCCGCGTCCGCGTCGCGCAGCGAACCGCAGTACACCGGCAGGGCGTTGGCACCGCGTTCCTCGATGGCCGCGCACAGGGTGTCCACGAAGGCGGTGTTGCCGCTGAGTTCGTGGGCCCGGTAGAAGAGCACGCCCACGGTCGGCCGGCCGGGCCGCTGTTCGTAGGCGCCGTGCAGCCCGAACTCCGGCATACGGTGCGGCTCCTCGAAGCCCTCGCCGGTCAGCAGGACGGTGTCGGAGAGGAACCGGGACAGCTCCAGCAGGTTCGCCGGGCCGCCCTCGACCAGATAGCGCAGCGCCTCCGCGACGACCCCGGCCGGGGCGGTGGACTCGGCCATCAGCTCGGCGTCCGGCACGCTCTCGCCGCCCAGCAGCACCGTCGGCACCCCCGACGCCTTCAGCGCGGCGAGCCCGTCCTCCCATGCCCGCTTGCCGCCCAGCAGCCGGACGACCGCGAGGTCCGCGCCGTAGAGCAGGGCGGGCAGGTCGGCGGCCGCGTCGACGCGGGACGGGTTGCCGATGCGGTAGTCGGCGCCGCTGGCGCGGGCGGCCAGCAGGTCGGTGTCGGCGGTGGACAGCAGCAACACTGTGCTCATGCGGGCGCTCCCGGTGGAATGAAGGGCAGTCCTGCGGGCGCGCCCGACTCGATGAGCCGCCAGAGCGCGTCCGTGTCCGCGTGGTGTTCGATCAGATCGCCGAGCAGGTCGAGCTGCTCCTCGCGCAGCGCGGCGAAGGACGTGTCGGGGGCCGGGACGAAGCGGCGCCCGGAGGCGGTGGCGACCTCGCGCAGGAAGGCGCGCCGGAAGCCGTCCGACTCCAGCGAGCCGTGCCAGTGGGTGCCCCAGACCTGGCCGGTGCGGCACCCGTCCAGGAAGGGTGTCCCGCCCAGCACCTCGGCGACGCCGTGGTGGATCTCGTACCCCTCGACCGGCTCGCCGAGGGCCTCTCCGACGGGCCGGGCGAGGGTCTTCCCGGGGTGGAACCGCACCCGCACCGGGAGCAGTCCGAGGCCCGGCACGCTTCCGGCACGGGACTCGACGTCGTCCTCGATGTGCTCGCCGAGCACCTGGAAGCCGCCGCAGATCCCGAGCACCGGACGCCCCTCGGCCGCCCGGCGCGCGAGCGCCTCGGCGAGACCCCGCTCGCGCAGCCACTGAAGCGCCCGTACGGTCCCGCGCGTGCCCGGCACCACCACGAGGTCGGCGTCGGCCAGTTCCTCGGGCCGGTCCACGAAGCGGACCACCACGCCGGGTTCGGCGGCGAGGGCGTCCACGTCGGTGAAGTTGGACATCAGCGGGACGGCGCACACGGCGACCCGCAGCACGTCCTCGCCGTGCGGGGGAGCGACGGCCGACTCCCTCACGCTCCCGCGCAGGGAGACCCTGAGACCGTCCTCCTCGTCGATGCCGAGTCCGTGCCGGAACGGCAGCACCCCGTAGGTGTGCCGTCCGGTGAGGCCGCGCAGCATGTCCAGGCCCGGCTCCAGCAGCGTCACGTCGCCCCGGAACTTGTTCACCAGGAACCCGGCGACCAGCGCCTGGTCCTCGGGGGAGAGCAGGGCGACGGTGCCGAAGAAGGAGGCGAAGACCCCACCCCGGTCGATGTCGCCGACGACGAGGACGGGCAGCCCCGCGCCCCGCGCGACGCCCATGTTGACGATGTCGGTGCGCCGCAGGTTGATCTCGGCGGGCGAGCCCGCGCCCTCACAGATCACCGCGTCATACGTGCCCCGCAACTCCTCCAGGCACTCCAGCACCGTGCCCAGCAGGGCCTGTTGACGCCCACCGTGATAGCCGCGCGCGCTCAGCTCGCCCACCGGCTTCCCCAGCAGCACCACCTGGCTGCTGCGCTCGCCACCGGGCTTGAGCAGCACGGGGTTCATCAGCGCCGTCGGCTCGACCCGGCACGCCTGCGCCTGCATGGCCTGCGCCCGCCCGATCTCCGCGCCCTCACGGGTCACGAAGGAGTTGAGGGACATGTTCTGCCCCTTGAACGGCGCCACCTTGACGCCCTGCCGGACCAGCCACCGGCAGATCCCGGCCGTCACCACGCTCTTGCCCGCGTCGGACGTCGTCCCCGCGACCAGCAGACCACCGCTCACCTGCCCCGCCCCCTTCCGATGAGGCGCCCGGCGACGGTGACGCCGAGCGCGAGCAGACCGACCCGGCGGGAGAGCCGTACGGCCCGCCCGATGTCGGCGACCTCGACGAGCCGCCCGGTGCCGTTGAGCACGGGCCGGTGTTCGACCCGGCCGCCGTAGGAGAGGGTGCCGCCCAGCCGGACGCCGAGCGCGCCGGCGAAGGAGGCCTCCACCGGGCCCGCGTTGGGGCTCGGGTGCCGGTGCGCGTCCGCCCGCCAGGCCCGTACCGCCCCGCGCGGGTCGTCCCCGGCGAGCGCGGCGAGTACGGCGGTGAGCCGGGCGCCGGGCCAGCCGGCCACGTCGTCCAGCCGGGCGGAGGCCCAGCCGAAGCGGCGCAGCCGGGGCGACTTGTGCCCGACCATCGCGTCCAGCGTGTTCACGGCCCGGAAGCCCAGCAGCCCCGGCACCCCGGCCGCCGCGCCCCACACCAGGGCGCCCACCACGGCGTCGGAGGTGTTCTCCGCGACCGACTCCACGACGGCGCGCGCGATCGCGTCGGCGTCCAGCGCCTCGGGGTCCCGCCCGCACAGGTGCGGCAGCCGGGCGCGCGCGGCCGCCAGGTCGCCGCGCTCCAGGGCGCGGCCGACGGCGGACGCTTCGCGGGCGAGCGAAGTACCGCCCACCACGGCCCAGGTGGCGGCGGCGGTCAGCGCGGCGGAGGCGGCGGGGCGAGGACATACGGCGCGTACGGCGCGCGCGGCCACCACGCCGAGCGCGGTGGCGCCTCCGGCGCACACCAGGGTGTGCAGCGCGCCCCAGCCGCGGTGGTCGTGCCACAGCACGCGCTCCACGCCCCCGGCGGCCCGCCCGAAGGCGGCGACGGGGTGCATGCGCTGGGGATCGCCCAGGAGGAGATCACCGAGGAGGCCGGCGGCGGCACCGTACGCGTACGAGCGATCGGCGCCCATCGGCTAGCTCGCCGTGGGCGTGCCGGTGTTCCTGGTGCGGGTTCTCGGGCGGCGGCCGGGCATCACGGTAGTCCTCACTCAGGGTGTCCACGCCCTGGTTCGACGAGACCGGCGACGAGAGTTCCTGGCTTCCGGGGACTTCTCCCCGGTGACAGTGGCGGGACCGCGCCGGATTC